>NZ_JAPDCD010000060.1:0-18567 GCF_027705695.1 Aeromonas sp. QDB62
CCCCCAAGTTGAACGCTGTCAGCCTAAGTATGAAACTGACCGCGCAGGGAGGGGGCGTCCATCACATCACTACATTGGCCTGCGGGTGCCTGCCTGCGGCGGTGTCGTGGAACCGCCGCTCGATGCTCTTGTGGCCAAGCTTTTTGCTAGCTTGCAGGAAAGTGCTGGGGGCGACAAAGGGGGCTAGAAGGATCGGTCAATGGATCCTTAAATGATCGGCATTATCACCGTGTGACACCTTTTGCTATCTGGCGGTGCTTGGCCGCGAGATGGTTATCTAATTGTGCGTGAGCCTGTTTGCGCGGAGCCCCTTACCCGTGCCGGTGGGGTTGCTGGGTGGGCAGTGGCGATTCTGTTTGTTGCTTGAGACGACCAAGCCAGAGGCTCAAGCCCACCGTCAGGATGAGGACCAGTTCAATTCCCATGACCAACCCGCCCAGCTCGCCCCGTTCCCAGAACGGGTGCAAGTAAAGCCCACCCAGACTGGCTCCCAGATAGTAGGCCACCAGATAGAGGGAGGATGCGAGGGCCCGGTTGTGTTCGACATGATGACCGACCCAGGCACTGGCACAGGCGTGTGCCAGGAAAAAACCGAAGCTGGAGACCAGCAAGCCGCTCAGGATCCCGAGCAGACTGCCCTGCAGCAGCCACAGACTGCCGATGGCCATCAGCGCGATCCCGACCAGCAGCATGCGTTGTGCCCCCCAGCGGTTGGCGAAACGGCCGCTCAGGGAGGAGGCCACGGTCCCCGAAAGATAGGTGAGAAACAGCATGCCGAGCCATTGAGTGGGCAGGGAGAAGGGGGGCTTGGCCAGCAAGAAGGTGAGGTAGCTGAACTGGTTCAGAAACACCATAAAGTTGAGGCCGCCAATCAGATAGGCCCCTACCAGCAAGGGGTTGGTCAGGTGTTGCTGCAAGGCGCGGACAAATTGACCACGAACGGGGGCGCTCGCCACAAAGCGGGTCTGAGGGGGCAGCAGCCAGAAGACCAGCGGCAACAGCGACAGGCTGATAACACCAATCCCCAGAAAGGTATGCTGCCAGTCGCCAAACCAGCCCGCCAGCAGGCCACCGACCACCCGACCGGCAATGCCACCGAGGGAGTTGGCGGCAATATAGACCCCTACCGCCGAGAGCAGCGCCCGTTTGCTGAACTCTTCCCCCATATAAGCAATCGCAGTGGCTGGTAACCCGGCCAGCAGCGCCCCCTGCAGGATGCGCAGCAATAGCAGGGAGCTGAACTGCTCAACCAGCGGGATCAACAACGAGAGCAGGATTGCCAAGGTGAGGGTGCCCAGCATGACCTGCCGACGGCCATGGCGATCCGCCAGTCTGGCGCAGATCAGCAGGGAGGCGGCGAGGCCTGCGGTACAGCCTGCCAGGGTCCAGCTGGCCGAGAGGGAGTTGACCGAGAAGACCTCGGCAATCAGGGGTAACAGGGGGTGGGTCTGGTAGAGGTTCAGAAACACCAGAAAAGAGCCCAGGCTGAGGGCCAGGGTTGCACGTATCCACTCGCGACTTCCGACTTCAATCATTGCGTATTGTCCTGACAGCTTTTGGTCAGGGTAGAGTCCTTGCTGTTATAAATATAATATATTTAAGTTATCTATCTCATAAGACAAATTGATGCATGGATCTGAAACAGCTCACCTATCTGCTGGCGGTCAGGGATACCGGTTCGTTTACCAAGGCTGCCAACAGCCTGCATGTGGCACAACCTGCCATCAGCATGGCCATCGCCAAACTGGAGCAGCAGCTCGAGTTGCGGCTGTTTGATCGGCAGGACCGTGCGGTACGGCTCACCCCGGAGGGGGAGGTGCTCTGTCGTCATGCCGAGCGCCTGTTGCTGCAAATGCATCAGGCCGAGGCTGAGATGGCCGAACTGAAGGGGTTGGAGCGAGGGGAGGTGCGGATCGGGATCCCCTATATGATGGGTTCCTACTATTTTCCCCCTCGTCTGATGGCCTTCAAGCATCGCTATCCCGGGCTCAAGATCCGGGTCGAAGAGGCCGGTACCCGCGAGCTGCTCAGCCGGATGGTGGATGGCTCCCTCGATCTGGCCATCCTCATCACCAGTGATCTGCCGCCCGCCATCGAGGGGGCACATCTGCTAAGCGAAGAGATGTTGATGGTTGTAGGGGATGATCACCCCCTGCGCGGCGAACCGGCCGTGACCCTCTCGCAGTTTTTTGCTCAGGAGTTGGCGCTGTTTCGCCGCGGTTTCTATCACCGGGAGCATATGGAGGCGCTGGCCCAGAGCCTGGGCGTCGAACCCGATATCGCCTTCGAGAGCAATCTCATCCCTCTGCTCAAGGCCGTGGTGCGGCAAGGCTTTGCGGTGACCACCTTCTTGCGGATGGTGCTGGAAGAGGAACCGGATCTGAGTGGTGTGCCCTTCGACCCGCCCATCTATCTCGATCTCTGTGTGGCGTGGCGGCGTGGCGATCCGCTCTCCATGGCCAACCGTGCTTTGCGCGATTTCCTGCTCAAGGAGCGCCCGGCCTGATGGCGGCGGGCCCTTGCAGAAAGTTTGTTACTATTAATGGTGGGTTCACTTGAGGGCTACACCATGAAACTGCAGCAATTGCGCTATATCGTCGAGGTGGCGAACCACAGGCTGAATCTGTCGGCCACCGCCGAGAGCCTCTTTACCTCCCAGCCCGGGATCAGCAAACAGGTGCGGATGCTGGAGGATGAACTGGGGATCCAGATCTTCGAGCGCAGTGGCAAACACCTGACCCAGATCACCCCCATCGGTCGGGATGTGATCAAAGTGGCCGCCGAGGTGCTGGACAAGGTGGCCACCATCAAGGTGATGGCCAGGCAGCATGTGCATCCTGAGCAGGGAACCCTCACCATTGCTGCCACCCATCTGCAGGCTCGCTATATTCTGCCTGCCATCCTCAAGGGATTCATGGCCCGCTTTCCCAAAGTCTCGGTGACGGTTATGCAGGGGAGTGCGGCGCAGTGCCGCGCAGCCGTGCATGATGGCGCTGCCAATCTGCTGCTTGCCGATGATCTGGAGGAAGGGAGCGATCTGCTGATACTGCCCTGTTTTCAGTGGCAACGGGGCTTGGTGCTGCCAAAGGATCATCCGTTGGCCAAAGCGACATCGCTGACCCAGGCCGAGCTGGTCGAGTTTGCCCTGGTGACTGACGGAAGGGCTCTCTCCACTACTCAGGGCTCTGATTGCGCTCATGCCGAGAGCCGTATCGCCTGTTGTGCGAGCGACAGCGATGTGCTCAAGACCTATGTCAGACAAGGGATGGGCATCGGGGTGATGGCAACCTTTGCCTGGGAGCTCCAGCGCGATGGGGATCTGCTGCTCAAGGCTGTGCCCTGGCTACCTGGTGGTGTGGCCGCTATCGGGTTACGCAGAGGGGCGTTTTTGTGCGGCTATCTGTATGACCTGATTGCACGTCTCGCGCCGCAATTGACCCGGGAGCAGGTCGACCAATGCTGTGCTGCCCGCACTGGCGAAGAGCTTGATGCACTGCTGGCCAATCTGACCGTGCCAGTGCGATAGCCTGGGTCGGTATGTGACTGTCTCAAGAAAAACGCCTCCGAATTGGAGGCGTTTGACTATCTGGCATTCGTCAATGCAGGCTCACTTCTTCAGCATGTGATCCAGCTTGTTGGCCTTGGTAGACAGATAGAACTCGTTGTGGGGATTGCGCCCTTCCTGCAACGGCACCCGTTCGGCCACCGGAATGCCAAAGGATTCCATCGCCTTCATCTTGCGCGGGTTGTTGGTCATCAGTTTGAGTGACTTGACCTCAAGCTGCTTGAGCATATCGGCGCAGATGGTGTAATCGCGCATGTCGGCGGCGAAACCCAGGGCCACGTTGGCCTCAACGGTATCGGCACCCTGATCCTGCAGGTGATAGGCACGGATCTTGTTGAGCAAACCGATGCCACGGCCCTCTTGACGCACATACAACAACACGCCACGACCCGCCTTGGCGATATTTTCCATGGCGGCCTGCAACTGGAAACCGCAGTCACAACGCAGGCTGAACAGGGCGTCGCCGGTCAGGCACTCTGAGTGGATCCGGCCCAGCACGGGCTCTTCACCGGTAATGTCGCCCATCACCAGTGCGGCGTGATCCTTGCCAGTGCCGGTTTCCTGAAAACCTACCAGCGTGAAGGTGCCCCAGGGGGTTGGCAATTTTGATTTGGCCACGAGGGTAACGCTGCTCATAGGTTGCTCCTTACTGCTAACGGCTCAAAAAAGGGGGCCAGTTTAGCGCGCCTTGTCGGCAACGACCATAAGAACAAGTCCCTGCATTGCTTAATGAAATGTCCAAGTAAGAGACAAGCACAACTGCCCGCCGTGGTTTTGGTCCTTTGTGCGGATTGATGACTGCCAGGCTCACCACATTCGGGTATAATCGGCGCCCATTAACCCACCCCCTCGGGATGGGAGCAACACAGTGCAGGAGAGAAGTTATGCCTCAGATGGCCCCCGTGATGACAATTGATGGCCCCAGTGGCGCAGGAAAAGGCACCTTGTGTCAGCTGCTCGCCGAGAAGCTGGGTTGGCACTTGCTGGACTCGGGCGCCATCTATCGGGTGTTGTCCCTGGCCGCTCTGCATCACGATGTAGCGCTGGACAGTGAAGCCTCATTAGTACCGCTGGCCGCCAATCTGGATGTGCAATTTCAGGTTGAAGGGGATCTGGTCAAGGTGATCCTGGAAGGGGAAGATGTCTCGCGCACCATCCGCACCGAAGAGGTGGGCAATGCCGCCAGTAAAATCGCCGCCTTCCCTCGGGTACGCGAAGCCTTGCTGCGCCGTCAACGGGCATTTCGTCAGGCTCCGGGTCTGATCGCTGATGGTCGCGACATGGGCACCGTGGTTTTTCCCGAGGCCGAGGTGAAGATTTTCCTCGACGCCAGCGCCGAAGAACGGGCCCAGCGCCGCTATAAGCAGTTGCAAGATAAGGGCTTTGATGTTAACTTTGAGCGTCTTTTAACCGAGATCCGGGAACGTGACGATCGCGACAGAAATCGCGCTACTGCGCCCCTGAAACCGGCAGAAGATGCTCTGGTGGTAGACTCTACCGCCATGACCATAGATGACGTGCTGGCAACAGTGCTCGCCTATGCAGAGCAACAACTTGGTGATGCCAGCGCAAGCTGACACCCGGTCGTCTGCACCAAGGATGGCGCAGATTATTTAAAACAGCCCCGCTTGCGCCGGATTGCAAGTGGATGTTTCATTTGTGACATAAACAATGATCGAATCTTTTGCTCAACTCTTTGAAGAGTCCCTGAACGCCGTTGAAACCCGTCAAGGTTCCATCGTCAAGGGTACTGTCGTTGCTATCGAGAACGGTTTCGTACTGGTTGACGCCGGTCTGAAATCCGAGTCCGCTATTCCGGCTGAAGAATTCAAGAACGCCATGGGCGAGCTGGAAATCAACGTCGGCGATACCGTTGATGTGGCTCTGGACTCTATCGAAGATGGTTTCGGCGAAACCAAGCTGTCCCGCGAAAAAGCCAAGCGCCACGAAGCCTGGCTGCAGCTTGAGAAGGCATACGAAGAGCAAGCTACCGTTATCGGTATCATCAACGGCAAGGTCAAGGGTGGTTTCACCGTTGAACTGAACGGCATCCGTGCCTTCCTGCCGGGTTCTCTGGTTGACGTGCGTCCGATCCGTGACACCGCTCACCTGGAAAACAAAGAACTCGAGTTCAAAGTCATCAAGCTGGACCAGAAGCGCAACAACGTTGTTGTTTCCCGTCGTGCCGTGATCGAGACCGAGAATACCTCCGAGCGTGAAAGCCTGCTGGCTAACCTGCAAGAAGGTCAAGAAGTTAAGGGTATCGTCAAGAACCTGACCGACTACGGTGCATTCGTAGATCTGGGCGGTGTTGACGGCCTGCTGCACATCACCGACATGGCGTGGAAGCGCGTTAAGCATCCTTCCGAAATCGTCAACGTTGGCGACGAGATCGCTGTCAAGGTTCTGAAGTTCGACCGCGAGCGTACCCGTGTATCCCTGGGTCTGAAGCAGCTGGGCGAAGATCCCTGGGTTGCTATCGCCAAGCGTTACCCGGAGACCACCCGTCTGTCTGGCCGCGTGACCAACCTGACCGACTACGGCTGCTTCGTTGAAATCGAAGAAGGCGTTGAAGGCCTGGTACACGTATCCGAGATGGATTGGACCAACAAGAACATCCACCCGTCCAAAGTTGTTAACGTTGGCGACGTGGTTGACGTGATGGTTCTGGACATCGACGAAGAGCGTCGTCGTATCTCCCTGGGTCTGAAGCAGTGCAAATCCAACCCGTGGCAGCTGTTTGCCGAAACTCACGCCAAAGGCGACCGTGTTTCCGGCAAGATCAAGTCCATCACTGACTTCGGTATCTTCATCGGTCTGGATGGCGGCATCGACGGTCTGGTTCACCTGTCTGACATCTCCTGGAACAACCAGGGCGAAGAAGCCGTGCGTGAATTCAAGAAAGGCGACGAGATCGAAGCCGTTGTTCTGCAAGTGGATCCGGAGCGTGAGCGCATCTCCCTGGGTGTCAAGCAGATCGAAGAAGACCCGTTCAACAAGTACCTGGCTGACAACAAGAAAGGTGCTATCGTGAAGGGTAAGGTTACCGAGGTTGATGCCAAAGGTGCCGTTATCGAACTGGCTGACGGCGTAGAAGGCTACCTGCGTGCCTCCGACGCTGCTCGTGACCGCGTAGAAGACGCCACTCTGGTGCTGTCTGTTGGTGACGAAGTAGAAGCTAAATTCATGGGCGTTGATCGTAAGAACCGCACCGTAAGCCTGTCTGTCCGTGCTAAGGACGAGGCTGATGAGCGTGTTGCTATCGATAGCCTGAACCAACAAGAAGAAGTTGTGTTCAGCAATGCTATGATGGAAGCGTTCAAAGCCGCCAAGGGTGAGTAATCCTTGATGCAAGAAAAGGGCGGCATTGCGCCGCCCTTTTTTATCCTGGCAAAATGAATATTGCATGTGATCGGGGAAGGAGATTTAACGTTATGACCAAATCAGATCTCATCGAACAACTGGCATCCAGCCGCATGCATATGCCGGCCAAGGATGTCGAAGCCGCCATCAAGGAGATCCTTGAACAGATGGCGTCGACCTTGCAAAACGGCGACCGGATTGAAATCCGCGGATTTGGCAGTTTTTCACTGCACTATCGTGCGCCCCGTGTGGGACGCAACCCCAAGACCGGGGACAAGGTTGAACTGACCGGGAAATATGTCCCGCACTTCAAACCTGGCAAAGAGTTGCGCGAGCGCGTCAACATCATTGAATAATGCAGAAATGGGCATACCTCGGGTATGCCTTTTTTGTTTTTGGCGCCTATTCCTGTGCCAATCGTCTTGTTTCTTAAACTCTTTTCCCATTCACTCTAGAGTCTGCCTGCGATTTTAAGGATAATCAGCCTCTCATTAGATACTGACAGGGAGCTCTTATGAAGCGTATTTTGGCCCTCATTCCGCTGGTGCTGGTGTTTGTTCTGACCCTGGCCCTGGGTTCACAAAATGGCCAGCTGGTTCAGTTCAATTACCTGATTGCTCAGGGCGAGTTTTCACTTGCCATGTTGTTGGGCTTCTTCTTCGCTGGTGGTTTTTTGCTGGGCTGGCTGGTATTTGGCCTGCTGTTCCTGCGCCTGAAAATGCAAAACCGCACCCTCAACCGCACCATGCGTCGTCAATCCCGCGAGTTGGAGCTGGCCCGGTCACCGGGTAAGGAATAATGTTCCTCAATGCTTGAACTGCTTTTCCTGCTGTTGCCCATCGCTGCCGGTTATGGCTGGTACATGGGGCGCAGGAGTGTTCGCCAGGACACCCAGAAACAGAGTAACCAGTTTTCCCGCCAGTATGTGGCGGGCCTCAACTATTTGCTGTCCGATGAATCCGACAAGGCGGTGGATCTCTTTATCCAGCTGCTTGAGGTGGACAGTGAAACCATCGAAACACACCTCTCCCTCGGCAACCTGTTTCGCCAGCGCGGGGAGGTCGATCGTGCCATCAAGATCCACCAGAATCTGGTGACCCGCCAACTGACCCGGGAGCAGCGCCAGCTGGCCTTGCAGGAGCTGGCTCGCGACTTTCTGGCTGCCGGTTTGCTAGACCGTGCTGAAGCGCTCTGGAATGAGCTGTGTGACGATAGCGATTTTGAAGAGACGGCGCTGGCACAGCTGTTGATCATCCACCAGCAGTTGCGGGATTGGGACAAGGCCATCGATGTGGCGATTCGTCTGCAAAAATTCCAGGGCAAGAAGCTGGCCGACCCCATTTCCCATTTCTATTGCGAGCAAGCCGAGATCGCGCTGCGCGACGGCAATAAAGGGGAGGGGCTGGCCAAGCTCAAACGGGCGCTCACCATCAATCCGGCATGTGCCCGAGCCAGTTTGCGTCTTGCTGAGCTCGCCATGGCAGAGGGGGAGTATGAGCAGGCCAGCAAGGAGCTGCTGCGGGTGTTCGAGCAGGATATCGACTTTGCGTCCGAGGCAATGCCCAAATTGCTCGAGTGTTATCAGCAGTTGGACCGCACGCCTGCGTTGATCCCGCTGCTTGAAAAGGCGGTGGAAGATCACGCCGGTGTTAGCGTGACCCTGGCCCTTGCCAAGCTGGTTGAAGAGCGTGATGGCCTGAGCCAGGCCCGTTCACTGGTGCTGCGTCAGCTGCGTCGTCATCCGTCGATGAAAGGTTTTTACCAGTTGGTGGGTTTTCAGCTGGCCAGTGCGGAGGAGGGGCCTGCCAAGGAGAGCCTCGAACTGCTGCAACAGCTGGTCGGCGAGCAGATCAAAATCAAGTCAACCCACAAGTGTCGGCAGTGCGGCTTTGCCACTCACTCGCTGTTCTGGCAGTGCCCATCTTGTCGTCAGTGGGGTTCCATCAAGCCGATCCGTGGTCTGGACGGTGAATAACAAGCAATAGGATGTGAGATGCAAGATCCCAAAGTACTGGTAGCGCTGGATTATCAGCACGAGGCAGATGCCTTAGCGTTCGTTGAACGTATCTCTCCGGCCCAGTGCCGTCTCAAGGTAGGCAAGGAGATGTTTACCCTGTTTGGCCCGCAGTTTGTACGCCAGCTGGTGGCCAAGGGATTCGATGTCTTTCTGGATCTGAAGTTTCACGATATTCCCAATACCGTTGCCAAAGCCGTGGCAGCCAGTGCCGAGCTCGGTGTGTGGATGGTCAACGTGCATGCCAGTGGTGGTGAGCGGATGATGCGTGCCGCCAAAGAGGCGCTGCTGCCTTATGGCGACAAGGCGCCCCTGCTGATTGGTGTGACCGTGCTGACCAGCATGGAGCAGTCCGATATGATCCCCCTCGGTCTGGATGTGAGCCCGGCCGAGCAGGTGATCCGGCTGGCTACCCTGACCAAGACCTCCGGTCTGGATGGGGTGGTTTGCTCTGCCAACGAGGCCCATGAGCTGAAAGCCTTGCTGGGCGTCGATTTCAAGCTGGTGACCCCGGGTATTCGCCCGACCGGTTCAGCGGCGGGGGATCAACGCCGGGTGATGACACCCAAAGCGGCGGTCGAGGCGGGTGCCGATTATCTGGTTATCGGTCGCCCCATTACCCAGGCTGCCGATCCGGCTGCCATGCTGGCCAGTATCAATGCCGAGCTGGCTGGTGCGTAACAGGCTCACTCAGTGAAACACGGTGCAGGCCGAGCAACAGGCCTGCACCGGCCCCGATAAGATGAGAGCCGATGTGTACCCTGGCATTGATCAGGGTGGAGATCGGGCTCTCTCCTGCGTTGTAGAAGTCCATCACCAGCTTGAGCCCCATCCCTGCCAGCAGCAGCCAGCCCGATGTGCGGCGTCCGTGGCGGATATCCTGCATCGCCCCCCAGACAAACAGGCCATGCAGCGAGCCGGATAGCCCCATGTACCACTGGGTCTGCGGGCACCACCACCAGATCCCCAAGCCCACTGCCAGCCAGAGCAGCAACATCAGCAGCGGCAGGCGGGCCTGACCCAGGTAGTCGCGAAACAGGCTATAGAGAATGGCGAGGCCACTTAGATTGAGCAGCAGATGCCACAGATTGGTATGGGCCAGATTGCCTGTTATGATCCGCCACCCTTCGCCACCTGCGATCAAGGGCCGATCGAAGGAGAGCTGAAGATTGGGAACGGTAAAGAAGAGTAGCAAGCTGGTGAGAGAGAGCGTGATAACCCAGAGCAATCCAGATTTGTCTGACAACATGAAACAGTCCAACGACAAGAACAGTCGATACTGTACACGTTGCACCCGAGCCCTCAAAGCCTGCCTGTGCGATTATATTGTGCCGGTTGACAATCACACGCCCCTCTACATCCTGCAGCACCCCAACGAGGTGGCACATCCCAAGGGCACCGCGGCGCTGCTGGCGGCCTCTTTGCAACAGTGCGAGATCCATGTGGGAGAGGACTTTTCCCGTGATGAGTGGCTGAGCGGGCTGCTCGCCGATCCTTCCCGTCGCTGCTATCTACTCTGGCCGGATGAGGACGCCATTTCGCTGACCGAACTTCGCCAACAGCGGGAGAGTGAGTCCTCTGACTCGGCCGCCGTTGCTTTTATCTTGCTCGACGGCACCTGGCGCAAAGCTTATCGCATGTTGCAGAGCAATCCGGCACTGGCCCACTTGCCTCGCATCGGCATTGGTGCCATTGCCGGTCAATATGCCATTCGCAAGAAACCCTTTCCCGAAGCCCTCTCTACCATAGAGGCGGGCTATCACCTCTTGTCCCGGTGGGAGGCGAGGCCGGAGCACTATGCGCCCTTGCTGACCCTGTTTAACCGGTTGAATACTCAGTGGCAGGACTTTGCCGAAGGCCGCCGCGCGTGACATTTGAAGGAGTTATCAAGATGAAAAAAACAGTCGTGGTTTTCAGTGGCGGTCAGGACAGCACCACCTGTCTGGTACAGGCATTGGCTCAGTATGATGAAGTACACGCCATCACCTTCGACTATGGCCAGCGCCATCGGGAAGAGATCGACACCGCGCGCCGTCTGGGCAGTGCGCTGGGGATTGCCGCCCACAAGGTGATGGATGTGACGCTGCTCAATGAGCTGGCGGTCTCTGCCCTGACCCGTGACGACATCCCGGTCAGCTGCGAGCTGCAGGATAACGGATTGCCCAACACCTTCGTGCCGGGCCGCAATATCCTGTTCCTGACGCTGGCCTCCATCTATGCCTATCAGGTGGGTGCTGAAGCGGTGATCACCGGTGTCTGCGAGACCGATTTTTCCGGCTATCCCGATTGCCGTGACGAGTTCGTCAAGGCCCTCAATCAGGCTGTCTCGCTCGGGCTGGGTCGCGGCATCCGTTTTGACACTCCCTTGATGTGGCTCGACAAGGCCGAGACCTGGGCACTGGCGGATCACTATGGTCACCTCGACACGGTGCGCCAGCAGACCCTGACCTGCTACAACGGCATTGCCGGTGACGGTTGCGGCACGTGTCCGGCTTGCGAGCTGCGCAGTCGCGGCCTGAATAACTATCTGGCCGACAAGGCGGGCATCATGACCAGGCTGTTTGAGAAAACCGGGCTGGGCGAGAAAAGCGCAGAGTGAGCCTGCGTCTTGTCGTGGCTTGGGGTATAATCCGCGACTTTTGCAACAAGCCGTGATCGAGATGCACTACCCAATCAACGAGATTTTCCAGACCATCCAGGGGGAGGGCATCTTTACCGGCCTGCCCGCCATCTTTGTTCGCCTGCAGGGTTGCCCGGTGGGCTGCCCCTGGTGCGATACCCGTCATACCTGGGTTGTTGATCCGGCTCGTGAAGTAGGTAAAGAGGCGGTGCTGGATCGCTCCAACGAATCCGATTGCTGGAGCCAACTCAGCACCGCGCAGATCATCGCCAGCTTTAGCGAGCTGGGTTATCAGGCGCGCCATGTGGTGATCACCGGTGGCGAGCCCTGCCTCTACGATCTGCACGAACTCTCGTCAGCCCTGCTGGCGGCGGGTTATCAGGTGCAGATTGAAACCAGTGGTACCAGCGAGATCAAGACCCATGAGCAGACCTGGGTCACTGTTTCCCCCAAGATTGGCATGAAAGGGGGGCTGCCTGTGCTGGTCTCTGCGCTGGAGCGGGCCAACGAGATCAAGCATCCGGTGGCCACCGAGCACCATATTGAAGAGCTGGATGCGCTGCTCGCTACCGCGACCCTGCGCCCGGATGTGGTCATTGCCTTGCAGCCGATTAGCCAGAAGCCAAGGGCCACCCAATTGGCGATGGATACCTGTATCGCGCGTAACTGGCGACTCTCAATCCAGACTCATAAATATCTGGATATCGATTAATATGGATTGGCTCTCCGACGAACAGGTGCTGCTGACGCTGACTAACAAGATGCCTTACGGTAAATATCAGGGGCGGCGTATCATCGATATTCCAGAGCCCTATCTGGTGTGGATGGCGCGCAGCGGTTTTCCGGCGGGTAAATTGGGCCAGACGCTGGCGCTGGCTTACGAGATCAAACTCAATGGACTCGAGTCCATGATTATTCCCATTATTAACAGGATGTCGGTATGAGAATATATACGAGGCAGGGCGACAAGGGCATGACCCGGCTGGCCGATGGTATCCAGTTGCCCAAGGATCATTTGCGGGTCGAGACCTACGGTTATATCGATGAGCTCAACTCCCATATTGGCTTGCTGATTTGTGATGTGCCGTCGCAAGAGGTCGGCTTATTGGCTGATTTGCAGCTGTTGCAACAGGAGTTGTTTGATCTGGGGGGCGAGTTGGCATTCTCCAGCGATGCCCAGAATGAATCGATTTGGCAGGTTAATGCCGCCTGGACCACTCGCCTTGAACAGCAGATAGATCGTTATAGCGAGCCATTGCCACCGCTGCGCCAATTTATATTGCCCGGTGGTTCCCGTGCAGCGGCGCAAGCGCATGTGGTGCGAACTTTGGTGCGTCATTGCGAGCGCTTGCTGCTGACATTGAGCCGGGAAGAGCGGGTTAATCCCGAGGTTCTGCCCTATCTGAACCGGATGAGTGACTGGTTCTTTACCGTTGCCCGCTACCTCATCTGCGTGGCAGGAGCGCGTGAAGTGCTGTGGGTAAAGGCTGCAGATCGCCCGCAATTGGCTATCTGATATTTCACGTTTAAGCGGCAATAAAAAACCTCGCCTTGACGAGGTTTTTTTATTCGCAACACAAAAGCTGTCAGATAGCAAAATCTTCCAGTGATTTGCCTGCTGCCACCGCACTGGCAATGGCCGAAGGCATACGGCCCTGGCCGGTCCAGGTTTTCTCTACACCATTATCCTGATAGCGATATTTGGCCGGACGTGGCGCGCGTTTGGCTTTTTCTGATTTGCCGGTGGCGGTGGCGACAACGCTTACCAATTCTGCCGGATCAATACCGGCGGCTTTCAGCATTTCGCTATATTCATTAATTTTCCGCAGATGCTCTTCACGGGCCTGACGCTCGGCAGCTTCATCCTGCTGACGTTCAGCAACGATAGCAGAGAGTTTTTCCAGTGCCTCTTCCAGTTGTTCCAGAGAAAGTTCGCGGCAGGTCGCACGCAGACTGCGGATATTAAGCAGTACCTTTAAAAATTCATTCATAGGAGTTACCACGTCGAGTCAGAGAAAAATATTATGTTCCAGCTGATTCTTGCTTGGCGATTTAAATAAGTCAAGCTGGGTTAAATATTATATCCGTGGCGATCATCAATGCAGATATTTAATATTGCCAGCAATAGGGAACAGGGGTTGGATGCCAATGAAACCACAGTAGGTGAAAATAGCGTCAAAGCTGGCGTTGCTGCATCATTTGACTACCATTTTCCGACGTTGATATGTTTATCATGACTATTTAATCAAAAAACTTGCTATAAGCTGCCATCTCGATAAAATGCTTGGCGAATACCTTTAAGTAGAGGCGCGCTGCCTATGAGTATTTGTGCGGAGGGTGATGCCTGTGATGCACAAGGAAAGGAGTCAGCGCCGAAGTGGCCAGGCCATCATACCGGGCTGCTGGTTCTGCATCTAATAGGTGCAGGACTGCCATAGTCATCCACTATGGAGCGCTACCTGAAGGGGCTGAGGAGTATGACCTCCCCATAGGTTTTGTTTCTTTAGATCCTCTCGGTAGATCTCCACCTGTAATCTTTAGGTGCAAAGAGATCATGGACATTAGTCATTTCGCCGACTCCGGTTGGTCCGTACTTCCCCCTCTGTTGGCTGTTGCGCTGGCGATCCTGACCCGCCGCGTACTGTTGTCCCTTGGTGTGGGCATCGTCACCGGCAGTCTGCTGCTCAATCATTTTTCCCCCCTCGACTCCCTGCATTACATGTTGAATACCGTGCTCAAGATCTTCTGGGTCGATGGCGCGCTCAACCGTGACAACGTCAACATGATCCTGTTTATGCTGCTGCTGGGTGGCCTCATCAGCCTGATGAGCGTCTCCGGGGCGACCCGTGCCTTTGCCGAGTGGGCCGAGCGTCGTGCCAAGACCCGCAAGGGTGCCAAAGCGCTGACCGGCATGATGGTGTTTGCCTTCTTTATCGATGACTTCTTCCACAGCCTGTCGGTGGGGGCCATCTGCCGTCCGGTCACCGACCGCTTCCAGATTTCCCGCGCCAAACTGGCCTATCTGCTGGACTCCACCGCGGCGCCGGTCTGCGTGCTGATGCCCATCTCCTCCTGGGGCGCTTATATCATCGCCCTGGTTGGCGGCATCATGGCGGCCCACGGTCTGACCGAACAGAGCCCCATCGCGGCGTTTGTCGAGATGATCCCGATGAACCTTTACGCCGTCTTCACCCTGATCATGGTGTTGGTGGTGATCGCCTGTCAGCTCGATATCGGCCCGATGCGCCAACACGAAGAGTGGGCGCTGGAAGGCAAGCTGTGGGATGAGTCCAAGGGCCGCCCCATCGGTCTGGATATGGAGAGCCCGGAGGAGAGCAACGGCGGCATGATTGACATGGTCTTGCCGATCCTGACCCTGACCGCGGCCACCATCTATTTCATGATCGATTCCGGTGCTGCGGTGCTGAGCGAGAAAGGGCTGCCGTTTAGCGTGCTCGGTTCGTTCGAAAACACCAACGTCGGCTCTTCGCTGGTCTACGGTGCCCTGTGCAGTCTGGTGGTCTCCATCGGTCTGGCCATGCGCTTGAAGCTGGGTGCCAAGAACTGGATCAAGGCGGCTCCGCAAGGTGTCATGGCCATGCTGCCGGCCATCAACATCCTGCTGTTCGCCTGGACCATCGGCGCCGTGGTACGCGATGTGGAGACCGGCAAGTACCTGGCTTCGCTGGCTAACGGCAACCTGCCGATCGAAGTGCTGCCCGCCGTGGTCTTTATCCTCTCCTGTGCCATGGCGTTTGCTACCGGCACCAGCTGGGGCACTTTCGGTATCATGCTGCCGCTGGCCGGTGACATGGCCGCCGCCAGTGACATCAGCCTGATGCTGCCGATGCTGGCTGCGGTACTGGCAGGCTCGGTATTCGGGGATCACAGCTCGCCCATCTCCAGCACCAGCATCCTCTCTGCCACCGGCGCCGGCTGCCATCACATCGATCACGTGATGACCCAGCTGCCCTATGCACTGGCCATCGCCTTCGGTGCGGCTATCGGTTACCTGGCCATGGGTGTGATGCACTCCAGCCTGGCCGGTTTCAGTGTCAGTGCCCTCTGGTTCGTGCTCTTTACCAGCTATCACCTGAAAAAGGCCAAAGCGCGGCCAGCTCTGGCCACCGCGTAACATTTATAGAGCAAGGGGCCCGCGGGCCCCTTGGTTTTGTCGGGGGCTTTGGTTAGCATGCGCCCCATAAATTCAGTTTCGGAACAGTATCATGGCTTCACTGCACTACAAATTTGCCACCATGAATTCAGGCAAATCCACCCAGCTCATTCAGGCACACTTCAACTATCTGGAGCGGGGCATGCATCCTCTGGCGATGACGCCAGCCATCGATGACCGTTTCGGGGTCGGGGTGATCAGTGCCCGGGTTGGCCTTGAGCTGAAGGTGGACGTGTTCAGCGACAGCTGTGATCTGTTTGAGATGGTGAAAGCGCGCCATGCAAAGAAACATATCGATGTCTTCATCGTGGATGAGGCCCAGTTCCTGACCCGTGAGCAGGTCTACCAGCTGGCCCGCATCGTTGATGAACAGGATATTCCGGTGATGGCCTATGGCCTCAAGACCGATTTTCGTGGCGAGCTGTTCCCCGGTTCCTACCATCTGCTCTGTCTGGCCGACAAGTTTGAAGAGTTGAAGAGCATCTGCTGGTGCGGCAACAAGGCCCACATGAACTCCCGGGTCAACGAAGCGGGTCAGGTGATGCGTGATGGCGAACAGGTGGAGATCGGTGGTAACGATCGCTATGTGTCGCTCTGCCGCAAGCACTATCTGGAAGGTCGCGCCTACAAGTAATCCGGCTGCGATATTTGAATAGTCGAGAAGGGCGCCAATCTGGCGCCCTTTTTCTTTCCCAGCTTGGTTCTCTGAGGCTCAGTCGATCTCGATATCCACCGGCGCAATGATGGGATCGGCCACCGGCAGGCGTTGAAACAGCTGGCGAAAATGATGCTGTACCCGGCCGATATCGACCAGCGACATGCCGGAAGCAAAACCGAACCAGACGTAGAGCCCGGTGAGATCGCGAAACATCGGCGGCAGGTAGCGGGGGGCGGCAATCAGCCCCTCCAGATAGTGCTGATAGAGCACCGGAATATCATCCAGCGTCACCTTGCCGACAAACAGCATCGGCAGGATCTCGGGCACCCCTTCCAGCACTGCGCTGCGGATAAAGTTGACCGTCTCCACATAGCCACGCACGTAGGAGAGATCCTTGGTAAAGCAGGCGCCACCGCTCACCATGCCGCCACGAAAGACCCGCTGGGTGATCTTGTAGGCGTCGTGCTCGCTGGTGCCCTGCTGCACGAAGTGCTGAAACACCTCGATAAAATCGGCGCCCCGCTCGGCCATGTCGATGGCCATTACCCGATCGGAGATGCGCTTGGCCCGATCCGGAAAGGAGCTGAAGGTAAGGGTCTCTATCAGGACGGCCAGCCCCTCCTGGCACGCCGTGATCCGCGGTGAACCGGCGCTCAGCCAGGTGGCATAGGGCTGCTGGCGACCGTTGAGGGTGGTGCCGACATGCACCCACCCCTCGTGCACCTCCAGCACCTGCAAGTCCAGCTCGGAGAAACGGGCGTGAGAGTTGAGCTTGATGTAGTCGCCACCGGCTGCGGCGTCGGAGACGATGCCATCGCTCAGCTTCACCTGCACAGTGCCGTCACTGAAGTAGCTCGACAGCTTGCCCTGCAGTTTGGCGACCGCCGCTTCTCCTTCGAACTCCTTGGGGTAGGGGCGCACCAGATGGCGCGCCCCAGGCAGGGAGAAGATGTCACACAGGCGGGAACCCAGCTCCTTGAGGGTCTTGCGATCCCCGCGCAGGTGATCGCTGGCAGAGCCATAGAGCAGTTGGCTGTAACGCTGAAAATCGGGTTGGCCGCGCTGGCGCAGCATCTCGATCACCACCATGTATTGATCGACCGTCTCTTGCAGGATCCGGCCAAGATCGTCCTGCGGCCCCAGCTTTCTGCGGATCCTGTCCCGCAGCTCCTTGAGCTCCAGATACTTGTTGCGCGGATCGAAGCCAAGGGGGAGGGCATCATAGAAGTGCCTGTCGATAGCGGGCAGCTCTCTGCCTCCGCTTGCCAGAAAGCGCTCTTGCAGATGGCGTGGCCATTTGATGGCATCCAGAATACGGATGGGTTTTTGCAGGGCCAGCAGTTCATCCGAGAGGGATTTCAGATGGAGGCGATACTTTTCTTGGATGGTCATGTGGCCCCCTGTGGGGCAAGCGTCGTCGTGGATTTGGCTGAGTATATGCATAGCGCTTGCCAAAAAGAAGCGAGCCGCAGGGTTATCGGGTTGGCGTGCTTTTTGTTGATAGCAAATTGGTTTAGACTGCGCCCCTTGATCTCAATCTTGTCGTG
The DNA here is from genome assembly GCF_027705695.1 of Aeromonas sp. QDB62. Classification (NCBI taxonomy): domain Bacteria; kingdom Pseudomonadati; phylum Pseudomonadota; class Gammaproteobacteria; order Aeromonadales; family Aeromonadaceae; genus Aeromonas; species Aeromonas sp. QDB62. The sequence continues at coordinate 17,942 of NZ_JAPDCD010000060.1, forward strand.
GAAATGATGAATATCCCCAGCTCCGAAATGATAATGCGTTGGTTGCAACAGGCTCGTATCGAGCACTATGTCTGCGACCAGTGTCACGGTATCCACATTGTCTCTTTGCAGTCGGTCGATGGTATTCAGGAGAGCCGGATCTTCGTGGAAGAGGAAGGCCTGCTGTTCTCCTCCGAGCTGGAAGTGCGCCCCTCCGCAATGCTGCCGCTGGTCGCCGAACTGGGCCGACTCAATATGCAGTACCCCTCCCTCAAGGTGTTCCTCGATATCATCGATGACAACCTGCCGCGGCTGGTGGTCGGCCACACCGTCTTTACCAAGGCCGGACTCAGCGTCGAGCAGTTCCTGCTGTTCGTGCAAAGCACCATCGCCGCTACCCACGAACTGGTTGCCGAATGTGAACGTTCCGGCTTCCTCAACCTGGCGGAAATCCAGGTTGCTCCGGAATCTGTGCATTAAGTGTTCGAACGGTTCGCCAGACGAAAAAAGCCGTTGACGCGGGCGGGGCTTTCCCCTAAATTACGCCCCGTTCCAGCGCAACAGCGCAGCGAACACCGTGTTGGCTGAACACGTTAAACCACAGACCAAAATTTGGTGAGGTGTCCGAGTGGCTGAAGGAGCACGCC
>NZ_JAPDCD010000061.1:0-17028 GCF_027705695.1 Aeromonas sp. QDB62
GCCAAGGCCCCAGAGGTATAGTGTGAAAAAAGCCAATAAAAACAATGCCAGTCAGGCTTAACTGACTGGCATTAGCCGCATGATGCGGCCTTCTTTGTTTGCGTTGCAGATTAGAGCTGGTTGCCCGCCTGAATGGTACGGCGGATCTTGTTGCTCAGCAGCGGCACTATGTTGTCGGCCAGCGCCTGGAAGCGGCCGAGATCCGGTTTGCACTCGGGGGAGAGGTAACCCTCCTTGCGCAAGGTGTGGATCAGGGTGCTGAACAGCTTCTGGTCGAAGAACTCGGGGGCGTTGATGCCGTGCAGGGTGCCGAGGCGCTCCGCCATCATCAGGCCGTCCGCCTCCAGTTGCTCCGCCTCGATATGAGGTTGGGCCAGCACCCGGGTCAGTACGATGGCGTAGCGTTGCAGGGTCTCCTGAATGCTCTCCGCCAGCAGCAGCAGCCGCATCTGGTTGGCCGGATTGACCCAGTAGCCGCCATCACGGGTCTCGATCAGCTGCTGGGTCTGCAGGGCGTCGAGCAGGCTGTCGACCAGCGCCGGTAGCTCCTCCTCTTCATAACGCAGGAACAGCTCGGTCTTGAGCAGCGGATAGATGTCGATGCAACGGGCCATGATCTCGCTGCGGGAGATCCCCTCGCACCGTTCGATCAACGCGGCTACCAGAGAGGGCATGGCGAACAGGTGGAGGATGTTGTTGCGGTAGTAGGTCAGCAGGATCGCCTGATAGCGGTCCAGACTGATGATCTGCCCCAGCTTGTCCTCGCTCACCTCGAACTTGTTGAGCTCCATCGCCTGATCCAGCAGGGTCTTGGCATCCTCATCCGGAATGGTGCTCTGCGGGCTGTAAGGCACCGCCTTGAGCAGATCCAGATAGGTGTTGAGCTGGGCCTGCAACTCGTCGCGGGTCAGGGCGTGGTGCTCGGCAGCCAGCAGCGCCAGCGCGCTCAGGGTCAGGCCGTTGACGGCGGCCGCATCGTTGATGCGGGTCATCAGCCGTTCGGCCAGATCGTTGACGGTGCCCGCCATCCACTCCGGACGCTCCTCTTCCCCGATGTGTTTTTTCCAGTCGGGAATATGTTCGCTCAGGTAGCTGTTGAGGGTCAGCGGTTCGCCGAAGTTGACGAAACCACGGCCGTAGTTGCGCAGCTTGCGCAGGATGCCGAGCACCTGCAGGAAGCTCTCCTTCTCCTTGCGGCTGCCCTTGAGCTCGTTGTGGTAGGTGTTCACCTCCATCACGTGCTCGTAGCCCAGATAGACCGGCACCAGAGTGACCGGTCTGTCCAGCCCGCGCATCATCGCCTGCAGGGTCATCGCCAGCATGCCGGTTTTGGGCGGCAGCAGACGGCCGGTACGGGAGCGACCGCCTTCGGTGAAGAATTCCACCGAGTAACCCTTGGCAAACAGCAGGTTGAGGTATTCACGGAATACGGTGCTGTAGAGCGGGTTGCCCTTGAAGGTGCGGCGAATGAAGAAGGCGCCGCCGTGGCGGAAGATGGGGCCCGCCGGCCAGAAGTTGAGGTTGATGCCCGCCGCGATATGGGGCGGTACCATCCCCTGGTGGTAGATGACGTAGGAGAGCAGCAGGTAGTCCATGTGGCTGCGATGGCAGGGGACGTAGACGATCTCGTGCCCTTCCTGAGCCAGCTGGCGTACCTTCTCGGCGCCATTGACCGACAAACCGCGGTAGAGCTTGTTCCACAGCCAGCCGAGGAAGCTCTCGCCAAGGCGGATCAGCCGGTAGGAGAAGTTGGAGGCGATCTCGTCCATGTAGCCATGGGCGCGCTTTTGCGCCTTCTCGAGGCTGATGCCCTCGCGCTGGGCCTCCTCTTCAATCGCCTGCTGGATCACCGCGGAGTCGAGCAGTTGTTTGAACAGCAGGTTGCGGTTCGGCAGTTTCGGGCCGGTGGCGGCCAGCTGCTGACGGCTGAAGTGGGTACGGGCCACTCGCGCCAGCTTGTGGGCGATCGCCTCGTCGGTGCCGTGCTTGTCGGCCATATGGCGCAGGGAGAGCGGCGGCGAGAAGCGCACCAGATTCTCGCGACCCTTGAGGATCACGATCAGCGCCTTCTTCAGCCGGTTTGGCGCCAGACTGCTGATGATGTTGAGGCCGGAGGCTTCTTCCCCTTCCCGACCCGGAGCGCGGCCCCAGAACAGGGTGACGGGCACCACCTGGATATCCAGCTCGGGATCCTGCTTGTGCAGATCCAGCAACTGGTGGAACTCCTGCAGGAAGGGCAGCGGCTTGCTGCGTTTGCCAAACAGGGGAGGCGGACGATCCAGACAGACATAGCGCGGCAGCAGCTGGCCGTTAAGTTCCAGCGGCGTGAAGGGGCCGGGCAGACCGAGATCCTCGCAGCACTGCTGCAGGGTCATCAGGTCGGTGATCGAACTGGTTTTCAGGGCATAGACGATGGGTCTGGCCGGATCCAGATTGAGTTCTGTGATGGGATTTTCCGGCAGGCTCTTGTGATTGACCAAGCCGCTGACCGGCCATTGCAAGATGGCTCTGGAAATCTTCTGTCCTAGGGACATGTGCGTCTGCTCTCCAAAAAAATGCGGCGTGAGCATAGCAAATCGGCAGCCCCTTGTCGCCGAGAGGTACGATGAGTCGGCTGCGCAGGATCAAAACAGCAGTAAATGAGGGGTTGGTTGCGACAAATGTCAGCTGCGCCTTGCCTTGGCCACTGCACTGTATATACTGCCAGTGTGCTGTATAAAAAGACAGGTGCCAATGCTATGAAACCCCTTACCCCCCGCCAGGCCGAAGTGCTGGAGCTGATCAAGGTGAACATGAGCGAGACCGGCATGCCGCCGACTCGTGCCGAGATTGCCCAAAAGCTTGGTTTCAAGTCGGCCAATGCGGCCGAAGAACATCTGAAGGCCCTGGCCAAAAAAGGGGTCATCGAGATCATGCCGGGCACGTCCCGCGGCATTCGCCTGTTGCTCGAAGAGGAAGAGGTGCTGGAAGAGAGTGGCCTGCCGCTCATCGGCAAGGTGGCCGCCGGTGAACCCATCCTGGCGCAGGAGCATATCGAGAGCCACTATCAGGTGGATCCCGCCCTGTTTCATCCGCGCGCTGATTTTCTGCTGCGGGTGCAGGGGATGAGCATGAAGAACATCGGCATTCTGGATGGCGACCTGCTGGCGGTGCACAAGACCCAGGAGGTGCGCAACGGTCAGGTGGTGGTCGCCCGTCTCGATGAGGATGTCACCGTCAAGCGCTTCCAGCGCAAGGGCAGTCAGGTATGGCTGCTGCCGGAAAACGAAGAGCTCGCCCCCATAGAGGTGGATCTCTCTTGCCAGCAGCTTACCATCGAAGGGCTGGCGGTCGGGGTGATCCGCAACGCCGACTGGATGTAATCGTCCCCGCCAACTGCGTTTGCCACATGGCCTCCTTCGGGAGGCCGTGCTGTTTCTGGCGCACTTTCCCTGTCATATCAAACAGATCATCGGCGGCAGCATTTTGTCCCGTGCAATCGGTTACCAATCATCCATTTCAGATATATGCTCAGATCAGTGCCCTGTCGCCGAGATGGGGCTTGGCGCCTCCCTCTGGCAACCGCAATGCGCCGTGACGGGAGGGGCGGCAATAACGAGAATCGGGCAGTACACCTTCACGGGATATGAAGGGGGAGTGGGGAGATCCCGAGCCTGGTCGGGCAGAGGGGACCACTCGTAGTGGTTGCAGAGAGTCGTGACGGGCCTGACGCCAGTTCAGGCCGACGAAGCAACATGACCTGTCGGTCAAGGAGGACTGGTATGGCATCAAGATCGCCATGGGATTCAGAGGCTGCGACTGCGCCAGCGGAATCGTCTATTACCCGTTTTGTCAAAGGGAGCCGGATGACCTGGTTCTACGGTCTCTGGTTGCACCATCGTGGGTCGCACTGGACGCTCTGGCTGGGATGCCCGAAAGAGAAGGTGGTGCGTCTGGTGCTGCTGTTCAAGCGAGGTCACGGCGATCGCCAGGGGGAAGAGGGCTGGCTGGCCCCCGTCATTCCCATCGGCGTGCGGGCCATCGGCAAGATGTTGCAGCAGGGGCGCAACGCTCGCCCCTGAGCAGAAGATACAAACAAATGCACCCATAACCGGCACCCGAAGTGCCGGTTTTTTTATGGCCGCAACTGGCGATCAATTGTGCCAAATGGTCGACTCCTGACAGGGTGTTGCACAAGGTTGACCCCCCTTGGTGACTCGCTGGGGTACAATGCCCCCTCTTGTCCGGTCACTGCTGGCTATCTGCCTCGAACTGAAAGGGTCTCTTGTTATGATGAAGCTCCGCTATCCCCTGCTCTTTCTGCTGCTGACAGCCTGTCTGATCCTTGCGTTCTGCGCCACGCAGCCAGAGCAGCCACAGCAGGCCGACTACTATCCAGCGGGGCGGGATATCAACGATTTCGCCTTTACCGATGCGGACAACCAGCCGTTCACCCCTGCCAACCTGAAGGGGCATTGGACCTTCCTGTTCGTCGGTTACACCTTCTGCCCCGATATCTGCCCCACCACCCTGGCAGATATGCGATCCGTTTATGATCAGCTGAAGAAGATGGCGCCCGACAGTCAGGTGGTGTTTATCTCGGCAGATCCCCAGCGTGACGACATTCCACGCCTAAAAACCTATACCGCCTTCTTCAATCCCGAGTTCAAGGCGGCCACCGCCCCCCACGACAAGCTGTTCCCGTTCGTGCGCAATCTGGGGCTGATCTACTCCATCGCCAATCAGGGGAAGAAGGATTACCTGATCGATCACTCCGCCTCCATCGTGCTCATCAATCCCACGGGCAAGCTGCAGGCGGTATTCCGCCCACAAGTGGCGCCGGGTCAGGTGCCACGGGTGCAGATGGCCACCATGCTCTCTGACTTCTCCCGCATTCTGAAGCTGACAGGCCACTGAGCGTGACCCCAGCTGTTGCCCCCTGGTGGCGAGATCCCTCTCGCCACCGCGCAGTGTTTGCGCTCGCCCTGCCCATGGTTTTTTCCAATATCACCACCCCCTTGCTGGGGCTGGTGGACACCTGGGTGATCGGTCATCTTGGTCAGGCCTGGTTTCTGGGGGGCGTTTCGGTCGGTGCGACCCTGATCAACCTTATCTTCTGGCTGCTCGGTTTCTTGCGGATGTCGACCACCGGGCTGACGGCGCAGGCGCACGGCGCCGCCGACGGTCGTGCCCAGCTCGATACCCTGCTGCGGGCGCTGGGGCTGGCCATTGCCCTCGGTCTGGCGTTGCTGTTGTTGCTCTTTCCCCTGTTGCCACGGCTGATCGCCCTGAGTGGTGGCTCGGCCGAGGTGCAGCTCTATGCGGGCCAATACGTCGCGCTGCGGATCTGGAGCGCCCCGGCGGCGCTCTGCAATCTGGTGATCATGGGCTGGCTGCTGGGGATGCAGGATGCCCGCAGCCCCATGGTGATGCTGATCCTCACCAATCTGGTCAACATGGCGCTCGACGCCCTGTTTGTGCTGGGGCTCGGCTGGCAGGTGCGGGGTGTGGCGGCGGCCTCGGTCATGGCGGACTACTGCGCGCTGGCCGCTGGCATCTGGCTGGTGCGCCGTCAGTTGCGGCAACTGGCACCGACGGTGTGGCAGGATGGCTGGCAGCGCTGGCGGCAACTTGCGCCCATGGTGCGGCTGCTCGGCCTCAACCGCGATATCTTCCTGCGCTCCCTCTGTTTGCAGCTCTGCTTTGCCTTTATGACCCTGCAAGGGGCGCGGCTGGGGGATGTGGCAGTGGCCGCCAATGCGGTGCTGCTCAACTTCCTGATGCTGATCTCCTACGGGCTCGATGGCTTTGCTTATGCGGTGGAGGCCATGGTCGGGCGAGCCATCGGTTTGCGGGATCGACAGAAACTGCGGGAGGCCATCGTGCTCAATCTGGGTTGGGCCGCCCTGATTGCGACCGCATTTACCTTTTGGTTTGCCCTGCTGGGCAGCTGGCTGGTGGGGCAGATCACCGATATCCCGGCGGTGGTGGCGGAGGCAAATCGTCAGCTTCCCTGGCTGATCGCCATGCCGTTGCTGGCGGTCTGGTGTTTCCTGCTGGACGGGGTGTTCATCGGGGCGACCCGGGCGCGGGAGATGCGCAACAGCATGTTGCTGGCCGCGTTTGGCGGCTTCTTCCCGATCTGGTGGCTCTGTCAGTCGTGGGGCGTGGCCGCGTTATGGGCGGCGATGGCGGCGCTGATGGTGGGGCGCGGTCTGTCGCTGGGGGTTACTTGCTGGCGGCTGGAGCGCAGCGGGCATCTGCTCGACGCCCGCCACTGAGCCGCGATGACGCTTACATGGCGCCGTCGTAGCCGAGCTGGCGCCAGCTCTCGTAGACGAACACCGATACCGCGTTGGAGAGGTTCATGCTGCGGCTCTGGGGCACCATAGGGATGCGCAGCCGCTGCTCGAACGGCAGGCTCTCGATGATCTCGCTGGGCAGGCCGCGACTCTCCGGGCCAAACAGCAGGGCGTCGCCAAGGGCATATTGTGCTGCCGAGTGCGCGGTGCGGCCCTTGGTGGTGCAGGCAAACACCCGTTTGGGCGCCACGGCTGTCAGAAACGCCTCATAGCTCGGCCAGTGCTTCACCTCGGCAAACTCGTGATAGTCGAGTCCCGCCCGCTTTACCCGCTTGTCATCCCACTCAAATCCCAGCGGCTCGATCAGATGGAGCCGGTAACCGGTATTGGCGCAGAGCCGGATGATATTGCCGGTGTTGGGCGGAATTTCCGGCTGGTAGAGGACGATATCGAGCATGACGAGTTCCTGCAAAGAGATGTAAAGCCAAGAAGGGGCGCCAGCATACCCAGCGCCCGTCCGGATGAAAAGGATCAGGCGATGGGCAAGCGGATGGTGATGGTCAGCCCGGTGGGGTGATTGTTGCTGGCCGCAATGGTGCCGCCGTGGCGCTGGATCGCCTCCGAGGCGATGGCCAGCCCCAGCCCGGTGCCGCCGGTTTTGGCGTTGCGGGCGTCATCGACCCGGAAGAAGGGCTGAAACAGCAGCGCCTGCTGCTCGTCAGGCACCCCGGGGCCGTCATCCCGAATGTTCATCACCCACTCCTGCCCCTCCCGATACCAGTCCACCTTGATGAACTCGCGGGCATATTTGAGGGCGTTGCGCAGGGGATTCTCCACCGCCCGGGCCAGCAGCTCGGGCCACATCTGGATCGATTCGGCGGGCAGCGGCGGCAACCTGAGCTGCTTGCCGCTCTGGTTCGCTTCGAACATGGCATCTTCGAGGATGGGTTCCAGCAGGTCGGCCAGCGGGTGCATCACCGGCGCCTCCACATGCTGCTGCACCCGCGACAGATCGAGCAGATCGCCGATCAGCTTGTCCAGCCGCCCGATCTCCGATTCGATCCGCGCCAGCTCGGCGCTGTCACCCTGCTTGCGGCGGATCAGCGCCTGCGCCAGCTGCATCCGGGTGAGGGGGCTGCGCAGCTCGTGGGAGATATCGGAAAGCAGCTGTTTCTGCTTCTGGATCATGCTCTTGAGCGTCTCCACCATACGGCTGACGTTATCCGCCAGCTGGCCGATCTCGTCGCCCCGTCCCAGATTGGGGATCTGCACCTCCAGATTGCCAGCCGCCAGTTGGGAGACCGACTTTTGCAGTTGCAGGATGGGGCGGGTCAGCCGCCAGGCGAGCAGCAGGCAGAGCGGGGTACTGACCAGCATCGAGATGCCCAGAATGCGGATTGGGTGATCCAGCACCTGAATGAACAGGAACAGATAGGGGTTCTCGGCATTGAGGCCGAAATAGACGTGGTAGCGATGGCCGTGGTGCTCCATCAGGAAGGGGCCAGCGATCGCCTTGCGATCCTCGTTGCCCAGCATGGGGTTGGCCGGGTCGTCGGCATCCACCATGAAGCGCACCACGAACTTGCGCGGATGGGTGGTGGACTGGATCTGTCCCCGCTCATCGCGCAGATAGACGTTATCCACCGGCAGCATGGCGATATTGTCCATCGCCTTGGCCAGATCGAAATCCTGATCCGGATCGGCGGCGTTGAGCAGGGCCTGTACATTATTCTGCATCCGCGCCACCTCGTGGGTCGGCAGCGGGATCTGGTTGCGGGGATCCAGGGTCGGCAGGCTGATCACGGCGGCCAGGATCACCAGCAACATGAGCCAGAACCAGAGGAAGATGTGGGTCGAGATCCCGTTGAGGGAGCTGATGCGCTCTATTCTTGCTCTAGCCACAGGTAACCGCGCCCCCGTACGGTTTTGAAGCGGGGCTGGCCATCGGTGCGGTCCGGCAGCTTCTTGCGCAGGTTGCTCAGGTGCATGTCGATGGCCCGATCGAAGGGTTCCAGCTTCTTGCCCAGCACCTGCTCGGAGAGGTGACTCTTGCTGACAATCTGGCCGGGATTGCGCAGCAGGCACTCCAGCAGCCCGAATTCGGTGGCGGTCAGCTCCAGCAGCTGTTCGCCGCAGCGGGCCTGCTGCAGACCGGGTTGCAGCACGATATCCATGAAGTGGACTTCGTCGGAGGAGTTGCCGCGCTGGGGCGGGGCGCTCTGGGTGCGGCGCAGGATGGCGCGCACGCGGGCGAGCAGCTCCCTATCATCGAACGGCTTGGCCAGATAGTCGTCGGCGCCAGCCTCCAGACCGTTGACCCGATCCTGGCTGTCACCGCGGGCGGTCAGCATCAGTACCGGGGTGTCGTGGGTCTTGCGCAGCTTGGTCAGCATGGCAAAGCCGTTGAGCCTGGGCATCATCACATCCAGCAGCACCAGATCGAAGCTCTGCTCCGCCAATCGTTGCAGCCCCTCTTCACCATCCTCGGCGACCGTGACCTGAAATCCCTCCAGGGTCAGAATTTCGGTGAGCAGTTGGGTCAATTCAAGATCGTCGTCGACCAGGAGTATTCTGTTCATCTGGTGTTATTCCGCAGATTTTCGCGCCAAACTGACGCCGGGGTCAGGGTATAATAAGTTTTTCATCGCCAGAGGAAAGCCGGTTTTGAGCCATCAACAATATTCCCGTTGGGTTACCTTTGCCAGCATGGCGGCGGTCACCACCGCCACCCTGCTGATCATCGGCAAACTGATCGCCTGGCTGATGACCGACTCGTCGACCCTGCTGGCATCGCTCACCGACTCCTTCATGGATGTGAGTGCCTCCATCATCAACCTGCTGGCCATTCGCTATGCGCTGGCCCCCGCCGATGACGAACACCGTTTCGGTCACGGCAAGGCAGAGTCGCTGGCGGGCCTCATTCAGTCAGCCTTTATCTCCGGTTCCGCGCTGCTGCTGGTGATGCACGGTATCTCGTCGCTACTCAAGCAGGCGCCCATCGAGCGGCTGGAGGCGGGTCTCTGGGTCAGCGGTGGTTCCATCGTGCTGACCCTGCTGCTGGTCAGCTTCCAGAGCTTGGTCATTCGCAAGACCAACAGCGTGGCCATCAAGGCCGACATGCTGCACTACCGTTCCGATCTGCTGCTCAATACCGGTGTCTTGCTGGCGCTGGTGCTGGCGGGGCAGGGGTGGTACTGGGCCGACGGCCTGTTTGCCATCCTGATCGGGCTGTTCCTGTTGTGGGGGGCGGGACACATCGGCTACGAGTCGGTGCAGGCCCTGCTCGATCGTCAGTTGCCAGCCGAAGAACAAGCGAGAATAATGGCGCTCTGCTGTGCCGTAGAAGGTGTACACGGCGTACATGACCTGCGCACCCGTCAATCCGGGCCGACCCGATTCGTACAGTTGCATCTGGAACTGGATGATCAGATCCCCCTGGTCAAGGCCCATCAGATCGCCGATGAAGCCGAACTGGCGGTACGCCAGGCATTCGAGCGGATGGATGTCATCATCCACATGGACCCCATCTCGGTGCTGACAAAAGAACAACAGAGCCCTCACCCAGAACAACAGTAGGCTGCAACATGGATGAACTGGTTGCCAAAACCTGGCACAAAATTCAGCAAGAAGCACAGTGCATGGCGGCCCAGGAGCCGATGCTGGCCAGCTTCTTCCACTCCACCATTCTCAATCACAAGAATTTGCGATCGGCCCTCAGCTTCCAGCTGGCCAACAAGCTCGACAGCGCCACTATGCCCGCCATCGCCCTGCGCGAAGTGATCGAGCTGGCCCTGCGCAGCGAGCCCGAGCTGCTGGCGGTAGTGGCGGCCGACATCTGCGCCGTGCAGGAGCGCGATCCGGCGGTCGATCTCTTCTCTACCCCGCTGCTCTACCTCAAGGGGTTCCATGCCCTGCAGGGTTATCGGGTCGCCAACTGGCTGTGGCGTCAGGGGCGCCGCTCGCTGGCCCTCTATCTGCAAAACCAGATCTCGGTGGTGTTCGGGGTGGATGTACACCCGGCCGCCCGCATCGGCAAGGGGATCATGTTTGACCATGCCACCGGCATCGTGGTGGGCGAGACGGCGGTGATTGAAGATGATGTCTCGATCTTGCAGAGCGTGACCCTCGGCGGTACCGGCAAGGAGAGTGGCGATCGCCATCCCAAGATCCGCGAAGGGGTGATGATAGGGGCGGGCGCCAAGGTGCTCGGCAATATCGAAGTGGGCATGGGTGCCAAAATTGGCGCAGGCAGCGTGGTGATCAACCCGGTGCCGCCTCATACCACTGTCGCTGGCGTACCCGCCAAGATCGTCGGCCGTCCGGAGTGCGACAAGCCTTCACTGGATATGGATCAGTGTCTCTGATCTCCTGACCGGAGGCGTCGATGGCCAAACGCTGGTCGGGTTATCTGATTCTGGGGATGTGGCTGCTCAACCTGCTGCATCTCTATCTGGGACTCTCCCCCTGGCCCGCGGCCATCGCGGCCTGGGGGGCGTCACTGCTCACCTGGCCCTGGCTGGTGGGGGCCGCCAAGCGGCAGGCGCTGGCCCTTTATGGCGCCGCCCTGTTGCTGTTGATCTTCTCCTGGTGGCGGGGCGCGACCCTCAGCGCCGGTGACTGGCTGCTGCCCAACATCAATATGCTCACCATGTTTGCCGCGGTGAGCACCCTCAACCTCGCCACCTCGGGTCTCTTGACCGGCACCACCTCCTGGACCGGGCGCAAGGGGCTGTGGAGCACCATGGCCAGCCTCAATCTACTGGGAGCGGTCATCAACCTCTCGGTGCTGTTCATCATCGGCGATCGGCTGGAGCGCAATGGCACGCTGGAGAGGCGTCAGGTGATGGTGCTTAGCCGGATCTTCTGTGCCGCTGCCTTCTGGTCACCCTTCTTTGTCGCCATGGCGGTGGCGCTCACCTATGCGCCGGGTTTGCAGCTCTCCCATATTCTGCCGTTCGGGATCCTCGCCGCCTTGCTGGCGATGGGGCTGACCGCCTGGCAGGTGGAGCGGATCGGAGTGGCCGACTTTGCCGGTTATCCGCTGAGGCTGCAGACGCTGGGGTTGCCGGTCACGCTGGCGCTGCTGGTTCTCCTCATCAAGCAGATCTGGCCCCAGCTCGGCATTCTGGCGGTGATCGCGCTGGTGGCGCCGCTGCTGGCGCTGCTCTTTATGCCGAGGGTCGGGCGCAAGGCGGCCCTCAAGCGGCAGGTGGTGGAGCGCTTCCCCGCCATCGGTGGTCAGCTGGTGCTGTTTCTGGGGGCCGGTTTGCTGGCAGCCGGCATCAACAGTGCGCTGTCGGTCATCGATCTCGGCGCGGGCCACGGCCTGCCGCTGTTCAACCACTTTGGCTGGCTTGAGGCATCCCTCACTCTGCTGCTGATCCTGCTGGTGGCCATCGTCGGGGTGCATCCGCTCATCAGTATCTCCGGATTGGCGCCGCTGCTCTGGCCGCTGGCGCCGGATCCCAGCCTGCTCGGCATGTGTTTCCTGCTGGGATGGGGGCTTGCCACCGGCACCAGCCCGCTCTCCGGATCCAATCTGGCGCTGGCCTCCCGTTATAACCTCAGTGCCGGGCTGATCCTGCGTTGGAACCTGCTCTACGGCCTGCTGATGTATGTCGTCGCCTGTCTGTTGCTGGGGGCTTATATCGCCTTGAAGGGATAAGGTCGGAGTCATCAGGATGGCGTCAATGATGCGTTGGTGGCGGGGCCTTTTACGCACGGTTCAGTGTGTTGTCGCGGCTCGGGCGCAGGATGCGAGAAAAATAGACGCATATTTAGACAATACATCTATGGAAGGCGCATTTTACAGCGCACTGGCTTGTTTGTGCCGATGCGCTCGGGGTATGCTGGCTTCACGCGCTTGAATCGCCCTCTGTGGGGCATCGCAATTGAACAAACAGGTATGCATATGTCACTAGAAGTCCTTGAGCAACTCGAATCCAAAGTACAATCCGCCGTCGACAACATCTCCCTGCTGAAGATGGAGCTGGACGAGCTGAAAGAGCAGAACAGCAAGCTGCAAGACGAGAACCATCAGCTGCGCAACGAGCACGTTGCATGGCAGGAGCGTCTGCGTGCCCTGCTGGGCAAAATGGATCAGATGGGCGAAACCATCTAATTCATGGCCTTCAGGCAGAATTGAAAACGGGCCGCTCCATGAGCGGCCCGTCTGTTTCTGGCGGTCAGGGAATTACAGCGCCAGCAGCTGTTTGACCGTCTTCTCGATGCCGTCTGCCGCCTCGACAATATTGTTGGCCAGCATGTAGGCGGGGGTGGAGATCACCTTGCGCTCCTGATCCACCACGAACTCGTTGACCGGGCAGTTGAGATGGCTGCCGCCCATCGCCTCGATGGCGTTGGCGGTACCCTCGTCATGGCCGATGGTCGCCAGCGTCCCGGCGCCATAGATCAGCGGGATCATGGCGGGTGCGATGCAGATATAGGCGGCCGGTTTGTTGGTCTTGGCAAAGCTCTGGCACGCTTTCAGTACATCGGGCTGGATCTGGCACTCGGCGCCCCTGATGGCGAAGTCGCACAGGTTTTTGGCAGCGCCAAAGCCGCCGGGCACCAGCAGCGCGTCGTAATCGGCCGCATCCAGCTCGGCCACATCCTTGATCTGGCCACGGCAGATGCGGGCCGCTTCGACCAGCACGTTGCGGCTCTCTCCCTCGCTTACTTCACCGGTCAGGTGGTTGATCACATGGAGCTGCGCCACGTTCGGCGCGAAGCACTGGACGGCGGCTCCCTGACGGGCCAGCGCCAGCAGGCTGATGACGGCCTCGTGGATTTCGGCTCCGTCAAAGACACCGCAGCCACTCAAAATCACGGCCACTTTTTTCATGGCAAACTCCTCGTTGTTGAAAATGTGAGCCAAGATGGATTGTTGTACTTTTGTATGGTTATCGCTCGCCATCCGCTGGTCAAGTCATCTTGCTGTGCTAGGATTGTTTCGTTTTGGATCCTGCCGTACCTACTCCCTTAAATCTTTTTCCACATTGATCGAGATCATTCTAACTGTCTTGCGATCGGTTTTAGAGATTTCAAGTTATTGTTTTTAGTGGTTTTTATATTATTATGCACAGCTTTGTCACTGTGCGCCCTGATGCGCCCCATTTTTGAACACAGAGTTATCCACAGCTTGAGTCCCTTTATCAGGCGTTTTGTGCTGTTGCTGCGCCCCTTGGTGTGAGTGGGGCCCTGTGGCATCCTAGCGGCTGTTTATCTCTGGCAGGACGATTTCATGGCCCCTAGCAATCCCCTTATTCTGGTCGACGGCTCCTCTTATCTTTACCGCGCCTTCTTCGCCTCCCAGCAGGCTGATCTGCGCACATCGACCGGTTTGCCGAGCGGCGCCGTCCGTGTCATGGCCAACATGATGCGCAGTTTGCGCAAGCAATATCCTGACTGTCATGTGGCCGTGGTGTTTGATGCCAAGGGCAAGACCTTTCGCGACGACATCTATCCCGAGTACAAGGCGACCCGTGCCAGCATGCCGGACGATCTGCGCAGCCAGGTCGCCCCCATCCATCAGATGATCAAGGCGATGGGCTTCCCCTTTTTGATGGTCGAAGGCGTCGAGGCTGACGATGTGATCGGCACCCTGGCCCGCCAGGCGACCGAGAAGCAGCTGCCGGTGCTGATCAGTACCGGCGACAAGGACATGGCGCAGCTGGTCTCCGACCATGTCACCCTGATCGACACCATGAAAGATGTGAAGACCGATCGGGAAGGGGTGATCGAGAAGTTCGGCGTACCGCCCGAGCTCATCATCGACTATCTGGCCCTGATGGGGGACAAGGTCGACAACATTCCCGGCATGACCGGTGTCGGCGAGAAGACCGCGCTGGCCCTGCTGCAAGGGATTGGCAGCATCGACGAGATTGCCGCCAACCTCGACAAGGTGGCCGCCCTTGGCTTTCGTGGCTCCAAGGCGTTCGCCGACAAGTTCCGCGAGCAGGAAGAGCAGGTTCGTCTCTCCTATCGACTGGCGACCATCAAGACCGATGTCGAGCTGGAACAGAGTCTGGAGCAACTGCAGCTCCAGCCGGTCGACAAGGAGTCCCTGCTGGCGGTCTACCGCGAATACGAGCTGCGCAACCTGATCAAGGAGCTGGAGTCCGGTGGTGATGAGGGCGCCGGGCAGGAAGAAGCAGCTGATGGCGCTGTTGCTCCAGCTGCCGCCATCGAAACCGACTACCGCTGCATTCTGGACGAAGCCGAGTTTGACGGCTGGCTGGAACAGCTGAAAGCGGCACCGCTGTTTGCCTTCGATACCGAAACCACCAGTCTCGACTATATGGAGGCGCGGATCGTCGGCGTCTCCTTCGCGGTTGAGCCGGGCAAGGCCGCCTATGTGCCGTTTGGCCATGACTATCTCGGGGCGCCGGTGCAGCTGAGCGAAGCCGTGGTGCTGGGCAAGCTCAAGCCGCTGCTGGAAGATCCGACCCGTCTCAAGGTGGGACAGAACCTCAAGTACGATCGCAACGTGCTGCTCAACCACGACATCGACCTGCAAGGTATCGCCTACGACACCATGCTCGAATCCTACGTGCTTAACTCCACCGCCAGTCGCCACGACATGGACTCGCTGGCCAAACGCTATCTCGGGGTCGAGACCACCTCCTTTGAAGATATCGCGGGCAAAGGGGTGAAACAGCTCACCTTCAACCAGATCGAGCTGGAGCAGGCCGCTCCCTATGCGGCAGAAGATGCCGATATCACCCTGCGTCTGCACCAGACCCTGTGGGGTCAGCTGGAGGCCGTGCCGGGCCTCGCCAAGGTATTTAGTGAGATCGAGCTGCCGCTGTTGCCGGTACTGGCGCGGATGGAGTTGCTCGGCACTACCATCGATCCCAAGCTGCTGCACCAGCAGAGTCAGGAGATCGAAGTGCGGTTGGCGGAGCTGGAGAAGCAGGCTCACGAGCTGGCCGGGCAGGAGTTCAACCTCTCCTCGCCCAAGCAGCTGGGGGAGATCCTCTTCACCAAGCTGGGCCTGCCGATCATCAAAAAGACTCCCAAGGGAGCGCCGTCCACTGCAGAAGAGGTGCTGGCCGAGCTGGCGGAGACCTACGAGCTGCCGCGTCTCCTGATGGAACATCGCGGTCTGGCCAAGCTCAAGTCCACCTATACCGACAAGTTGCCGCTGATGATCAAGCCGCAGACCGGGCGGGTACACACCTCCTATCATCAGGCGGTGGCGGCCACGGGCCGTTTGTCATCATCTGATCCCAACCTGCAGAACATCCCGGTGCGCAACGAGCAGGGGCGCCGGATCCGTCAGGCCTTCATTCCTAGCGCCGGTTACAAGCTGGTGGCGGCGGACTACTCCCAGATCGAGCTGCGCATCATGGCGCACCTCTCCGGTGACAAGGGGTTGCTGACTGCCTTTGCCGAGGGCAAGGACATCCACAAGGCGACCGCCGCCGAGGTATTCGGCGTGGCGCTCGATGCGGTCACCACCGACATGCGCCGCAGCGCCAAGGCGATCAACTTCGGCCTTATCTACGGCATGAGTGCCTTTGGTCTGGCCAAGCAGTTGGGGATCGGTCGCGCCGAAGCGCAGAAGTACATGGATCTCTACTTCGAACGTTACCCGGGCGTGCTGGAGTATATGGAGCGCACCCGCCAGCAAGCGGAAGCCCAGGGCTATGTCGAGACCCTGTTTGGCCGCCGCCTCTATCTGCCGGACATCAAGTCCCGCAACGCCGGTCTGCGCAAGGCGGCTGAGCGGGCGGCGATCAACGCCCCGATGCAGGGCACTGCTGCCGATATCATCAAGCGTGCCATGATCAACGTGGACAGCTGGATCTGCGGTATCGAAGATGAGTCGATCCGTATGCTGATGCAGGTACACGATGAATTGGTGTTCGAGATCCGCGAAGAGAAGCTGGAGGAGTACACCGCCATCATCAAGGAGAAGATGTCGGCGGCGGCCGAACTGCATGTGCCGCTGCTGGTTGAAGCGGGCACCGGCGATAACTGGGATCAGGCCCACTGATTTCCGGTCAGCCGTTCTGCACGGCTACATAGCTATATAAGAAGCGAAGCCCGGCATCATGCCGGGCTTCCTGTTTCTGCCTGTCCTATCAGGTCTCTTGCAGATACTCATCCTTGAGCAGGACATAGTTGTCGGCCGAGGTCTTGAGAAACGCGATCTCGGCAGGTTTGAGCGGACGAGCCTGCTTGACGGGATTACCTATATATAGAAAGCCCGATTCGAGTCGCTTGCCCGGTGGCACCAGCGAACCTGCGCCGACCATCACGTCATCCTCGACCACTACCCCATCCAGAATGATGGCCCCCATGCCGACCAGCACCCGGTTGCCGATAGTGCAGCCGTGTAGCATCGCCTTGTGACCCACAGTGACATCTTCACCGATCAGCAGCGGATAGCCGTCAGGGTTGCTAGCGCTCTTGCGGGTAAGGTGCAGCACAGTGCCATCCTGAATATTGCTGCGGGCGCCGATGCGGATATGGTTCACATCTCCCCGTGCCGCCACCATGGGCCAGATGCTGGCATCGTCGGCCAGCTCGATATCGCCCACCAGTGTCGCGCAGGGATCTACATATGCCCGTTTGCCCAGTTGCGGGCGTTTTCCCTTGTAGGGTCTCAGTCGCAAGTCCATCTTGGCCTCCTTGTTTTCTGCCATTCTAGCAATCCGGAACCTGTTTCTGTGGATAAGTTTGTATAAAAGCTGTGGTTGGATATGAATAACTAAAAAAGTGCCCTTTTTTGCAATTTTAT
>NZ_JAPDCD010000062.1:0-16139 GCF_027705695.1 Aeromonas sp. QDB62
GGGCTTTAGTGGCTTGTTCTTGCAGGTGTTCATTGCTGAGCGCTTCGAGCGATGTAGGCATCTTCTCCAGCGGTTCAGCTATCATCGCCAGTGCGGCAGCTTCAGGTGCGGGCAGTGTGGGCCATGGCGCTAGCTCAAGACCTCCCAGGTAACCACCACACCAGTCGTGGATCAGAGGAACCCACTCACCGTGTCGTTCAAACTCCGGCGCCACTGGGAAATAGTCTTCAGGCGCATAGGTCAGGGTGGTCGCAATGTCGTTGCTGTGGCGCATCACCAGATCGATAAAGCGCTCCAGCTCAGCTTCGCTTTGCCACTCGGGTTGATCCTGCTCATCACCCCAGATCGCGTGGAGCCAGATGCTCGGCATAATGAGATGGGGGCCAGAGACCACCGCAGTTAAAAAGCCATCGAGCATCGACATGGAGATAATACTGTGGTCACTACCGTGGTGCTCAAGCAGTGTTTCCAGCTCATCCAATTCGTTGTTATCACTCGGGCTCTCAAACGGTGGCAAGCATGTTCCCCTGTCAGCGTGGTGTGCTTTATCGTTATCCGAGCTCGATGACATGCGTTCGTGCCTATGATCTCCTGCATTTAGACAACACAGCAAATTCTGCTCAATATTGGTCTTAAAACTGGCGGGGATGGCATCCCACACCAGCAGATCTACCCGAAAGGGCAAGCAGCTTTCCTCTAGCACCTCTCTGAGTGCTGATAGAGCAGGTTCTTGGTCCGGAGTGCTGAAAGTAATCAGGTCAAGGTCCGAATAAGGGAGGGCTGTTCCTTTGACCCGTGAACCAAACGCCCATGCTGGAAGTGAAGGAGATAACAGTCAATTAACTCCGCAAACTGGACCAGGCTTAGATCTACTTCGGCGATCGGCCCCATTGCGGTCGCTCATTTTTTGGTATAAGGCAATCGCATCAGTAATGAAGGTAGGGAAGAGAGCCAAGCACAAGGCGGCTTTCTCACCATCATTGTCGTGAGCGGTTCCAATACGGGCATCGCCATAGCGGGTCATGGCTCTACAGGAGAGAGAAACAGCAAGTTTTCACCAATAGGTTTGGGGCTATAGGGTTCTTCTGGAAAGCCTGGTTTGGTTATTAAGACGTGCAGCAAGAGTTTCCAAAGCGCTGAATCGTCGCTTCTGCGTTACTTTCTCTATCCAGAGACGTGAATTCTATGCGTTGCTGGCTATGACTGCGTGGGATTGGGCGTGATTAAGATGACAAATATCTTCTTGGGGCGAAGAACCTTGGTGTGTCAGCAAATCAAGAGCTTTGCCGGTGGCATTGCTCATATGTTTACAAATTTTCCTCTTCATTATTTATCTGAACAGTCGATTGGTTGGTAAATAGGTGATGTGAGTTCTGGCCATGAAATATTGATCTACCTATTGAATAAACTGTAGCGCATGCCAATACGGTCTTCGTTGGGTGCTTACTTTTAGTTGTGATAAAAAAGCCCCGCAGGGCTTTTGGATTAGTGTTCCGTTATCAGCTTGTATGGCAGGCATTACAGCAGTAGTAGCAACCGTTGATTTTGTTGTTTGGCCACTGAGCTTTCGCCGCAATAACCGCACCATGGCAAGAGTCATGGTAACCCAAGTCTATCCGGTTTTCCGGGTTTGGCATAAACGAGCAACCGCTGGTCGTGTTATGAATTTCATGATCGCCGTTTGACTGCGAATTTTTGTTGATTACGTAGTTAGGCACGTATGAATCTCCTGTTTTTAAGAAAAAATGCACGTTCTCTTGTAGGTGAACGCAACATGTTATATCAGGGACGCGTGACGGAATATCAACCTATAACTGACAAATAAGTACTAAATTACGAGGACTAAATCACACTTTTGGCAATGATCGTTTCTTGCAGGTTATTACTCAATGACTTTAGGTAGCACTCTACAGAGTGCCATCTCAGAAAAAGGGAAAGTAAAGTTAGCTAATTGTGGGCTCAAGCAGGGATCCAACGGTATTACTTAGGAACAGGAATGTGCCAAATTTGCCTCGGAAAGATAAAGGGATGGCCCAGCTTACCGGGCTATCTCATAAGGGCTCCTCACGTCTGGATATGATGTCCATTTTTCTAATTGATGGAAAATGGCCGTACCAAAAAGGGCGGCCATTTTCTTGTTGTGCACTGCTATTGTCAGAAATTGTAGAGCAGGCCAGTGCTGAATACGGTCGACTCGGTATCATAGAAACTAATCTCGGAGTCAGATTTGGCATAGCCAGCTGTCAACGTTGCTGAAAGGGGGGCAATCCCAAAGAGTCGATGCCAGAAGAAGGTGCCATTGACAGCAAATTCGTCCGAGTCAGCCTGCTGATTGAAGATAGGATTTGCCTCATCATATTTGGTCTGGCCCACATAGACGTTGCTGACAAACGACCACTGAGAAGCATGCTTGGCAAAGGTCAATTGCATAGCAGTGCTCTCGTAGCTCTTGGCGCTGCCATCGAGGTCCGCTTGCCGGTAGATAAATGCCGGTTCCAGAAGGTACCCAGGGGTGAAATGCCACTGGTAAGATAACTCCATTGCATGTATTTTCCCGTTGCGATCCAGCTTGGCTGCTGTCGCTGCATCAAATTGACTACCACTACGTTCTTCATCAACCTCGATGTTACGTGTGGTGAGGCTACCGTAGAAGTTACTCCCCCAGATCTTGTCCCAGGCAAACCGAACACCTTTGGATTTGATATCGGTGGATTGGCGCCCTACTCCGACGGCAAACGGATCGCTCCACTGTTCAATCGGCATCGCGTTGAACACCACGGAACCTGCCACGATCCCTTTATCACTCATCTCCTGACGAATACCCAGTTGCTGGGTGAAGTCGAAGCGAATGGCATCCTGGATCAGGTTCCCCAAAAAAACTTGGGTCCGGGTATCAGCGAAGGTGTAGCGAATGTCGGCATTGAACAGTGGTGAGAAGGTAGAGTTACTGTCGGCGTTACCTAAGCTATCAATGTGCTCTTTATTGTCATCACCACTATAAAAGTTGGATTTATAATTGAGCGTGTTGACGCCTCCCAGCAGGAAGCCAGACCAGCCTGACTCTTTGGGAATGTCTCCCAAGTCAGCATATGCATTAGCTGCTACTAGTAAACCCAAGCCAAGCAGGGTGGTGTTGCGCATCAGTTCACTCCAAATTAAAGATAGAAAGCAAAATTATACATTGATTAACCTTAATGGTTGCTGTTAATAAAACTCTACTTTTTGTCTTGAAACTGCTCCGAGAAGTCGAGCTGGCGCATGTCAAGCTCAAACAAATCGCCATGCAGCCGGATGGCTGGCGATCTTGACGATCCCTATTACCAAGACGATAGCGCGTGTGTTTGCCAGGGCGTATAAGGGGCTGGGCCTGGACAAGCAGGGGGGCAGCCGCGGTCGGGTCACTCCGCGCGGTAGGGGCCTGCTCAAGATCTGGCTGCTGACGGCTACAACGCCCTGCAGATCATGAAGGCTGGCCGCAGGTCGAGTGAGGTGATGGTGATGCGCTACTGCAGAGACATATTTGCCCATGAAGGGGCGATTGCCAAGCGCCGAGCTGGCCGCGTGTGACCATGAAGAAAGGCGCCGAACTGGCGCCCTTTGTTATTGCTCGCCGCTGCGCTTATCGAGAAATCGCCCGGATAGGTACAGCACAACCAGAAAGACATGGAAGGCAACGAACGGTACCCATGGCAGCCGAGACAGGTACAGGACTTGCTCAAACTCTGCCTGTGTTAGGTCGGCGCTGGGGAGAGATAGGCCATATGTCACGGTCAAGGCGCCGCATAGATAGGCATAGCCGAACGCGGCCTCCATTCCAACAACGGCGAGCGCAATGATGATCCTCTTAACGGTTTTTCGGTTCATACGCCCCTCCCAAAGACCCACCTACAGTGCCGCCAGCATAGCCGGTGGAGCTTCCCGCGTAGACTGCTGTTCCGGCTGAGCTGGCCATCGTCTGATCTTCTAAGCTCTCCTGTCCTGGCGCCCATCTCTTGGCGTTTGGCACCTATCCTTTCATCTGTCCGGTGACCTCTATCGCCCTCATGTCAGCAACATCGGCGCTGACTTGCTCCATATACCTCATCAGCGAGCCAGGAGAGTGACAGCCCAGCGAGCTCTCACTTATCTACACCTACCGCCGCGCTTGGCTTGCCCTCTTTTTTGCTGATAGTGACCTCTTCCCAGCGGTCCTCTGGGAGAGTCACTTTAAAGTCCGGGCTATCAACTAGCCTCCCTGGCGGTGTGTAATCGGGGTTTGGCTTGCCAAAAAGGACGCCAAATCCATGAGTCGGCTCACTGATCACCCGTTCCTCTGGCGGCTTACGGGGCTGTTTCTTCTCCTGGGTATCGCCACACGCTGCAAGTGCGAGGGGGAGGGCTAGGACAATGACTATTCGCTTCATAAGGTCACTTCCCTGGTGATTGCTGGTAGATGCGACGAACCCTACCAGGGGCGGGGGCGTTCACGTAGAGGGGGCCGAGCGGCGTCCAGTTATCGGAGCAGTGGACATACTCCGTCATCAGCATCTCGTTTTGCTCCTTGGACAGTTTGAGGTCACCGCCTCCATGCCACAGACCCAGGTACTGGTCGAACAAGAAGGCCAGCGCCCCGCGAACCGGCTCAGACAGGGGGGGGGAGCGGCGACCCGCTTTCCTGTGCTATTGTCTGCATAAGGTGGCCGGCGAGCAGCTGCAGTTCAGGTTTGACCGTGCGCGTCATGATCGCGTTGGCCACATAGCCCACCATTGGCGCGTCGCTCTTGGATACGACGGAGAAAGAGCTGATGGTCGGTTTTATCTGGCTGCTGTCTTTCGCATATCCCTTGTATAGGGGGATAGCTTCCTCCTGGAGCCTGGCGTTGGCTGCAGCCTGGAATCTCTTATAGGCTGCGTCATCACCAAATTTCAGGATGGCATCATAGGGGCGCATGATTGGCGTCTTCTCAACTTGGTCCAGATACCCGCCGCCAACGTCGCTATGAGTACCGAATAGCGGGAGTTCCGTGTGGTCTGGCTGTACGGAGTTAAGCGCAAAATTGAGCCGGTACTCGTCCTTGGCGGCGAGCTGGACTACCTTCTCCGCGGCCCCGGGAGCAATGTAGAGGCGAACTGGTGCATTGTCGTCATTGCTGGTGTCCAGGCCTATGGCTGCCCCGGTATCGAAGAGGCCAACGAATGCGACGCGCACCTAGCGCCCCAGGTTCGATTCCAGAAGAATGTTCACGAAATGTCGCGCAGCTGCAGCGCCCCGGCTAAAGCCGAAGACATCCACAGCTACTGGGCCAGCGGGGAGGCTGGCGATCATGGTGCTGATCTTGGAGAGGCCTTCCTCTGACCTGGCTATGACGCCAGTTGCGCCGATCCCCAGGGCCATATCGAGCTTCGTGTCAGCCTTGCCGGCAGCAGTACCGATCCCCTCGATGTAGATTGCTGAGCCGGTATAGGCTTGATGCAGCCGGGCAATGTTGGTTGGGCCGCCGTCGTATGAAGATTCAGTCCCTATCAGCTTCTCTATGGATTTGCAGGCCGCTTCGCTTGCCTCTTCACACTGCTCCCTGAGTTGGCTGTTGTACCGGTTGTTCTGGGTGCCATCAAAGAAGATGCCGATCCGATGTTCCGCGGGGTCAACCAGGGGGACAAGAGGGGTCGCCGGCGAACTGGCGGGGTTTGGCGCAGGTAGCTCTACTGGGGCGCTTGCTGCTCTCGCCCAGGGCCCTTGATTGTCGCCGACGGTCGTCCCCTGGGCGGGGATTATCGTGTTGCTCATGGGTGGGCAGCCGCAAGAGACATAATCGCCCTGCAGCGCTAACGGCCCGCCAGTGCTGGTTGGGTCGCCTTTCCTTGCCACATTTCTCATTGAATATCTCCATGCTGGGAGGAGATACAATACGTCACATGAAGCCAACCGAGGCTGAATGAGGTTGAATTGTGAGCTTTATGCGTCTGTTTCAGGCGCCTAGCGGGGAAAATAAGAGGGGCTGCACTGATTGGCGGCCCCTCTTTATGGTTGCTAGAGGTCTATAGTGCTGAGATCTCTACGGGGTATGGCAATGGCTTGCAGGAGATGATGGCCAGCTGCCATTCGTGCCCGCCTGTATTCCCCCATATCGTATCTGATAGGGAGTTCAGCGCGTCCTGAGAAAGGATCTGGTGCAGCTCCGCCTTGAGCACTTCATAGTGATAGACGTAGAGGCCGCGATACAGCGCCTCTGACATGCGAGCCTTCCAGAAGTGCATACCTTCGCCGGTCTGGAGGTTGTCGCTCAGGATCACATCGTAGCGCTTCAAGATGTAGCCGAAGAACACCGCGGTTGGCAGGTCACGCAGCACCGCCTTGTGTTGGAAGTCGGTGGAGCGCCACACGCGCTGTTGCGTGGCCGGTCGGCACTTGAGGTCTTTGTAGTGAACGATGATCACCTGGTTGTAGTAGACAACCTGCTTGAGGTGGTCATTTACCAGGGCAATCTCGAACTTCTCTTTGTCTAGTCGGGTTGTCACGCAGATCAGGCGGTATCCCGGCGTCAGAGGCAGCCCCAGCTCACCGGCAATATCCTGAACGTGACCATGCCCCACCAAGGCATGGTAGATAGCCTCGTTGGTTGCGGTCACTTCAAGGTCATGGAATGTTTCAATGACCTTGTTGGCGTCTAGGAGAAGTTGCGGCATAGAGTCCCGTACTAGATTGCTCATATTTGATTCACGCCTACTCTACCACCCGAAACGGGGCTGTTCCATAAGAATAGCACCAGAGTGCCGCCTACAGGCCAGTAGCATGACTGGGGAACAGCTCAGTGAGTTATAGCGTATGAGGGGATAGAGAAAGTTGGCGTATCCTGCTGATTGATCCCGACAAGAATCTCAACTAACAGCGCTGATAAGTCATTTATTAGGCGTCCGTGCTCTGTGCAGCGTAAATCGCGATATAGACATACCCCTGGCTGCCCAAGGTATCGGCTTCGCAGGTAAAGCCGCTGTGATGGACGGTGATACGTTGCTGACAGCGGGCATCCAGCTCGCCGGTCAGCAGTTTGCTTTCCAGTTCCTTGATGATGGCCGGGAAGGCGGCTTCAAGCCGGTTTATTGCCTCCTCTGCCCATTCGCCAATCAATGAGGCTCGGTCAGACAAAAAGTGCAGTCGGTGATGCTCCTGAATAAGACGAGCACCAAAGCGCGGCGTCACGGTATGGGGCAAGCCCCACTGCGCAAAAATCTGGGTGGGTTGCTCTGGCACTGCAGGATGCGGCTTATTGGTGTTGGTAGTAGTCGTGGTCATGATTAGCGATACCTCAATTGGGTGTGGATGATAGTGCCTGGCACGTTGTGGCGCTGGCGTAGTCTGGCCAGGTGCTCGGGGAGGTCTGTCAGGCTTGTCAGTCGCCCTAGGTAGAGCCGGGAGAGATTGACGTAGTCAGGGTGACTTACGGTGATGGTCACCTGATGCCCTGGCTGCCAACGCCTAAACAGGCGGGCTTTGGCCTCTTTGATGGTGGTGATACCGGGGGCTGGTAACGTCTGCCGGTTGCGCAGATGCAGTTTGTTTAGCTCGGGGGCATAGCGATGCACCTCAAGTCCAGTGATAAGACGGGTCATGTTCAGTGACTCCAATGATGCAAAGGGCCAGCCTGTGAGGGCTGGCCCTTTATGCTGTTTGTGGATAAGCGGTGCTGGGCTGTCGTGTCTGTTGGTGCCGAGGCTACAGAAAGCTGCCGGGCCGCAGTGGCAGACGCAGTGGCTAGTCGTTGTAAAACAGGATGTAGCTCACCCCGGCTTGCGTTGCTGCTGCGAGCAAGGGCTGTAACGTTGGCGGGTAGGCATCGAGCTCCAAGGCCAGGTTCAACATATATTCGTAGGCGGAGTCATCCTTCACACCGACATGTTCATGGGAGGCCATACGCTTGACCCATTGCCATTCTGGTACCAGGTCTGCGTCATCGTAATCGCCCACGATGGTGCTCATGGCGACATCCAGCATTTTCATCACTGTATAGCCGACCTGTAGGGCAGGCATTGTTGGTAGGGTGTTGGTCATTGCATCGCTCCTTGTTGTCGTCTGGGCGGTGGTTACTGTTGATTGATAACCTGCTTGCAATTGAGACGGTCTAGCAGGTGTTGCGAGCCGTACTGGGCCACCAGTCGGTCTATGGCCATCCGGGCGCAGTCTGTTCTGCTGGGCTTATTCTCGGGGATTGCGTAACGAGCGGTGAGCCAGCCGCCGAGCAGCGCGATGCGATAGCCGCTCGGGATATGGGTGAGCGACGTCCCTATCCCCCTCCCGTGAATGAGGAAGGGCACAGCCTGGCCGCCGATGTCGATATCCATGCGCTGGCCCTTGAGCTCAAAGGTGGTGAGCTCGCCAGTTTGCGGATGTTTGCCGGGTACCTTGATGGTGATGTTTTTTGCCATCTCACACCTCCGGTTTGGCTTCAAAGTGGCAGGTTACAAT
Source organism: Aeromonas sp. QDB62 (assembly GCF_027705695.1). Classification (NCBI taxonomy): domain Bacteria; kingdom Pseudomonadati; phylum Pseudomonadota; class Gammaproteobacteria; order Aeromonadales; family Aeromonadaceae; genus Aeromonas; species Aeromonas sp. QDB62. The sequence goes on from NZ_JAPDCD010000062.1 coordinate 8,444, forward strand.
GCCCGCTTCCGGGTCGATGCTGATAAACGCCGGGGCTTGCGGGTGGTACTGGTAGAGCCGCGCCAGTTCGGCACGAAACGCCTCGACGTTCGGTGCAATCACATGACTGGTATCCCCTTCTGCGTAGGTCAAGGTCTCCAGCTTCTCGGTGTTAATCCAGATGCCGAAGTACCAAGCGTCTTCCTCGGTATCGTATTGTTGCCAGCCCTGGGCCAGCAGCGTCCGGTCGTAGTAGTAACGGTCTGCCTGATGGCTGCCACGGTCGATGCGGCAACCCGTCACGGTGAGCTCAAGCGGGATACGCCCTACCTTCAGAGCCTTCTTGACCCGGCGCAATGTGTGCCGTGCCTTGGCCTTCTCTTTGCGCGGGTCGTAGGGGTTCAGCTTGCTGCCCACGTAGTTGAGGATCCCCTCGGCATTGGCGGCTGCATTGTGCGTCAGCGTGTGCAGCAGGGTGGTGACGTCACGGTGGGCCAGTGTGCCCACGTGATAGAACTTGTTCATGATACTTCTCCTTGAAACAAACACCCCGCTAGTTAGCGGGGTGGTAGATGTCGAGGTAGAGGTAGCCGTAGCTGCGCCTCGGACTGGCTTCACACACCCAGCCCTTGTGTTCAAGGCGAAACACCTCGTCCATGTCGGTGCATATCTGGTATGCCTTGGCCATTTTGGTTAACTCACGCAGGAAGTGCGGCAGCACTGTGTCGCACTCGGCCCGCCACGCCTCGTCTGGCTCGCCGTACATACCGGCACGGTCGCCCAGGAAATCAACATAACCACGTTGCAGAATGGCTCGAGCCCCCAGCTTGGGCAGGTTCGGGGTACCCAGTCCCCATGTCATGTGTTCGAAGATGCTCATGTGTGGCTGCTCCAGTTTGGGTTGTCGTTGGTGCCGTGGTTGAAGTAGGCACCCACAATGGTGCGTCTCCACTCCCCAACGGGATAGCCGAGGTCGTTGCACTCACGCTCCCACCACGCAAAGTTAATCTCGCGGGGCAGGTTGTCCACCATGTCCAGTGGACTCGCGAACAGCGAGGTCTTGTGCATCGTTGGCATGGGCTTGATCTTGTCGGGGCCAGTGCGCTTGCCGGTCTCGTCATAGTCGTGAGCCCACTTCGGGAAGGTGAGCTGATAGGTAATGAGCCTATGCAAATCGCCATGTGCACTCATGGCCTGAGCGACTGCGACCTGAGTGAAGCTATCGTTGAATTCGATCATGGTTGTTTCTCCCTTTCTGCAGGTAAACGGTAAGCCGCTGCCAGCTGCGCAAATTGTTCGACCAGGTAACTGATGCTGATGCCCAGTTCATCGCTGACCCCATCCCCTAGACGGTGATGCAGGTGTGCCATGTCATCGGCGATACGCTGGGCTATCTGGGCGGTTGAGCTCGGTGGTGAGCTTGTCACTGTCAGGGTGATGGAAAGGTTCATTACATCTCTCCCCAGGGGGCTTGCTCCCACAGTGACAGCCGGGTCAGCACGTCTTGCGCCAGCGCTTGCTGCAACTGCTGTAGTACCTTCACTAGCCGGGGTGCCTGCTCGGGACTCCCACTCCATTCACTCGACTGGTACAGGGCGCAGCAGGTGAATTTGTAGAGGGCAACCAGTTCGGCATCGGTGAGTGATGCCTGATTGTAACGGTGGGCTGGTTTAAGCGGTCCCTGCTTGGTCGAGCGGTGCTGGCGTGGTTCTTTTTGCTCCTGCTGACGCCCCAGCTGATAGCGATGCCAGACAGCCCGCCGATTGGCGAGCATCATCAGCCGTACCAGCCGGTCTACCCGCCACGTCCAGGTACTGGTCGTGTCTGCTGGCGGGAACCACCAGAGGGTGCGCAGCAGCTCAAGGGTGTAGTGCGGTGGCATGGGGGCATTGCAAAAGCGGTGCAACTGAACGGCAAAGGCCAGGTAGTCCTTGCGGTCGATCATGAAGGCAGACATGGGCATGGTTCCTTAAAATGCAAAAGGCCACCTTCGGTGAGGTGGTCTTGGGGTAATGTCGGGATATCCGGATCATGGTGTGGGACCTGATGATCCTGGTTTGATGATTCGGGTGATCGGGTGGAAACGTGATCTGCATGTTATTGGGCGATCGACGGTTCGTTATTGGTGATCCTGGAGTGTGTCGGGGAGAGCCGCATCAAACAGGATGGTGTAGAGCGCACAATCAATGCCGTTGACGGCGTCGTGGTGCGGGTAATAGGGCGGTGCGTCTCGGGAGCGTTCGACGTAGTCGCCAAAGCAGCTGAGACACTCGCGTATCTCGATGGTGGATCCCCGCAGCAAGGTCTCTTCAAACTGCTTGGCATAGGCCTCGTCATCACGAGCCTTGGTGACGGCCTTCTCCAGCAACGTCAGTGCATCTTCGTTGCTGGCGACTGTCAGGCCATGGCGCAGCTTCTCGAGGGTTTCCTCAAGGGTATAGGGGTTAGGTAATCGCATGGTGTTTGTCTCTTCTTGGCGCGACTAATGGCGTAGCTGATAGAGCAACGCATCAATGGCCTCGATACAGTCGGCCTGGGTGAGCAGGTAGCCGTTAGGCAGGTGAGCCACGATGGTGGGCTCTGCCTGCATCTCGACGTTGTCAGCCAGCCAACAGCGCAACTCGATGAGGATATCGATGTTGGTGAGGTGTGTTTTACCGGGGATGGGGTTCATAGCAGGTCCCTCTCTTTAAGGGAGACCACGCCCTCAGCGCCGACCACCAGATGGTCGAGCAACCGGACATCGACCAGGGCCAAGGCCTCTTTGAGGGCTTGGGTAAAGACCCGGTCAGATTGGCTGGGTTCTGGGTCACCGCTGGGGTGATTGTGCACCGCGATGATGGCCCCACAGTTGAGTAGTAGGGCACGCTTGACCACTTCCCGTGGGTAGATGCTGGCGCTGTCGAGGGTGCCACGAAACAGCTCTTCAAAGGCTAAGACACGATGCTGGGAGTCGAGGAACAGTGCGCCAAACACTTCATGCTCCCGGTCTTGTAGCAGGGTTTGCAGCCGCTCGGCGGCCTCGGTAGTACTGGTGATGGCGGTACCTTTGGCCAGACGCTTGCGGGCAATCTGATTGGCGATGCGCAGCAGGTCTTGCTCGGTCACCGGTTCGGTGACGACATAAGTGCCGGGGCATTCCCCGGCTTTGAGTTTGTGGTAACGCATAGTGGAATTCTCCAAATAAACAAAACCCCGGCAGCGCGAGGCATACCGGGGCTAAATGCAGAGGTGTTGTTGGTTCAATTTGAGGGTAGTTCAGTGGGCCGTAGTGGTGACGCCTTCCCTGGTGGTGGGTTCCTGCTTAATCGGCATTAGTGGTCCGGGGACCAGCACGGTGAGCGGGATGGCCAGCGCCAGGCTCAAGCGTTCGGCCAGTACGTAAGCTGGACCTATGGTGTCGTAGTCAGCAACCCAGGTGGCCAGGGCAAGGCCACTGGCCTCTGCCGCCCGCAGGTAGACGCTGTAGCCCTGAACCGTCAGGCTACTGTCACGCACCACCTGCGTTTCCCCCTCTCGGTTGATGGCTTCTAGCTCAACGGCTATCGGATGTTTGGGCATCGCGAGCCTCCTCTTGGGGTAAGGGGTCACTCTCCACACGATAACCGTGATGAGTACAGGTGCGCTGCAGATCAGCCAGGAAACTTGCCAACACTCGGGGTTGCTCGCTGAGAGAAACCGGTCCTGCTTGGCTGCGCCAGAAACAACGACGCTTAGGGTCCACGCAGATTTCATCCACGGTCTGGCTCATGGTGTGCCAATCCTCGGCATTGGTGAGGGAGATCAGTTGCCACTGCACGCCAGACCAGCACAGATGCAGCGTCACGGTGCGGGCATGGGGGTTATCAGGAGTGAGGTGTAGTAACCAGCACTGGCCACTGTGGCTCGGTTGTATCTTGGCCTTGCCTGCGACCAGCCCCAGCCACAGGCGCGAGGTGTGGGAGAGCGGCAGTTCGTTAGTCATCACACACCTCCTACTCCCCGCTGACCGTGACAGTGAAATATCCTAACTGGGCGTAGCTAATGAAATTGCGCTGCCATAGGGCGAACAGCTCCCGCGCTTCCTCGTCGGGCAGTGGTCCCCAGCCCAGCAGATAGTGCTCGTCACAGGAGAGGTTGAAGTCGAGCTCCTTGCAGAGCTCGGCATCCTGGCCTAGCCCCTGGTAACTGAAGTCGGTGATGTAATCGAAGACCCAGCCGTGCAATCCCCGAATAAGCCGCAGTTCTACCGGATGGACGCCACCCGTTTCAGCGCTGTAGCCGGGGCTGCGAAAGTTGAAGGTCAGGGTCGAGAGGTCGGTGAGGTCGAGCTGTTGTGCCCGCACGACGCTGCGCAGCAAGTCAGGTAATTCGGGTGAAATCGGCAGGGCCATCCCTGCCAACTGAAATGGCATGGTCATCATGGTGTGTCCTTTCGTATCGAATGTGAGACGCGTTAATCCCTGAACCAGCGCCAGGCGCGGTAGAGGCTGTAGGTGGCGGCCAAGGGCGCCGCCAGCGAGGTGACCGAGCTCCCCAGCAACGCCCCGACTGCCGCGGTCACCACGGTCGTTGCTGACGGGTTCAGTACCGTGCTGGTGGCCCTGCCTGGCAGGGCTGCTAGGGTCGGCTGATGTGCCACGCTGCGAAGTGCCTGATGTGCGATACACCCCGTGGCAATCAGCTGATTAATCTGCTTGCTGTAGTGAAAGCCCTCGATGCACCAGAGCACGAAGTGCTCGCAGTTGTTAAAGAGCGTGCTGTAGTGCGCCTCCCCAAGACGGGAGTAAGCGCGGTCGATACTCTCCTCCCGATTGAAAGCTCGTGCGCTATGGTGCTGGATGCGATAGCCCCTCCCTTGGCTAAACTCGGCAAGCGTGGTGATAGCTATCTGACCGGACTGTGTTCCGGCACTGACCCCCTGGTAGTGGATGACCAGATGGTCCCCCAGATAGAGACCGTGGTGCTGGTAACCGGTGCGGGGGGAAACGAGGTGGTCCCCTGATTGTGGTAATGGCATGAACCGTTCCTTAAATAACATGCGGCATAAAACAGAGGGCACCCGAAGGTGCCCTGAAGGTGGTGAATGTGTGGTGGCTGGTGGTCAGGACTGCTTGCGCAGCGTCAAGCTGTTGGTATCCCATACCCAGCGCTGACGAGGATTGCCGGGCAGGTCGAGGATGAAACCGTTGGGTTCGGGGGTCAGCTTGCCTTCATCGCTGCAGGTACCAAAGGGTTGTGAAAGCATGGTCAGCGCCCCCGTCTGGGCGACAGCCAACTGGTAGAGCACCGGGCATGCCACACCGCCACTGTGCAGCTCAAACAAGACCGCCTGCCCGTTGGCCAGCGGCAATCGGTGCGTGAGCGTGATGGCGTCATATTCATCGGTGCGCAGCAGCACCTCATCCCCATACCGGAGCTCGATGTTGTCATCACCATTTTTCACGATGGTAAATGATGTGGTACTTGATGCAGCTGACGCAGGTGCAAAGGAGGGCTCGAAGTAACGACTGCCATCTGAATAGGTGAGCATAAAACCGTTCAGGGCAACCGGCTGGCTGACCCTGGGTATGAGCCTTGGCTCATCTTCATCCAGCGGCATCAGCATGATGCGTTCCCCTTTCGAGGTCTCTATCCAAAACTGCATGCTGGCGAAATTGAGGGTGCCTTCAACGTTGGCCGGTACCCGTTTAGTGACCGTTGGCACCGTGAATTCAGGCGCAGCCCAGGCCGGTAAGGCAAGCAACATTAACCATGTGCACCACAGTGCCAGTTTGATCTTTTCTGTCATGTCACTCTCCAGACGACTTATTCAATGGTGTAAGAGGCATCGCCCAGATTGGTGAAGAGGGTGACCTCCCTCAATCGGCACGGCTCGGTCATGACCAGCCGCCAGCTTTCGGTGTAATTGAGCTTGAGTGGGAAATAGGTTCCTCCCACCGACCCCATCAAGTCACTGCGCAGCATCACCCGGCATTTACTCTTGCCGCCATTGATCAGCACTTTTTGAATGGTGACTTGATCGTTGAGCGAGGTGACGACTATCTGAGGCCGCCCAATAGCGGTGTACTCCACTTCCAGAGTGAATTCTGGGCCATCGGCAGACTCTGCATTGCAGGCACTCAGTGATAGGCCACAGGCCAGCAGCAAGGGATAAAGCAGTGTGCGATTCATGATCTCTCCTTAATAAAAATGGCAAAGGGATGCCTGACCGACGAGGCGAGCCTGTCGGGCTAACGGGTGTAAACGTAATGGGTTAATGGTGGTGCAGGCTGATAGCCAAATGCCACCAAGGGGATGGGTTGAGGTTAGGTCGTGTCGAACTCCTTTCGATGTTGGGGTGACTATTTCAATGAATTAGATCTAATGGGGTGATCCTCATCGCAAAGGGTCCTTAATGTCAATAAAAGTCCATAGTCAACTATAAGGGTTGACTGGAGGACTTATGGAAAACATCAACTCTGAAGCGCTGGCCAAGAGCGTGGGCAAAGCGATTGGACGCCAACGCCAGCAGGCGGGGCTGACTCAGGAGCAAGTGGCTGAGCACTTAAAGATAGGGATGGAAGCCGTCTCCCGAATGGAGCGAGGTCTCGTGGTGCCGACCGTCGTGCGGCTCGCAGAGTTGGCTCAGCTGTTTGGCTGTGAGCTTGCAGACTTCCTGCGTGAGACCAGCAACCGCCCCACCGAACAAGGCATTGTGCTCAGCCAACAGTTGGCTAAGCTCGATACAGAGGACAGAGCGCTGGTGCTGGAGGTGGTAGATAAGCTGGTGGCACGATTGGCGCCTTAACAGCTCGCAGTGCGCATCTGTGACTGACTGACACCCGATGCCAGGGTCAATAACTTGGGAGGCCGTAATGGCGCTCCCAAGCAGCTTCACAGCGATATCTGTTTACTCTCCCTTGATAATATCTATCTGAGTTCCTTTTCAATCAGACCGACAGAACAATAACCTAGGTCTGCCAAGGCGAGGTTGGCGTGATGGTCTCTCCATACGCCCGAAGGTCCGACGACCAGCTGGCAATACCGCCAATATTTGCGTATCCAGCTTGGTCAGATAACTCAGCGCATTAATCAGGTTTATGCGCTTGGTTGTATCGCTGTAGTGCACCATCCCCACCCCATCAGTTCCCCGTCGTTGATATTCTTCCCGCCTGATTTGGCAGTTGAAATAGCTCCCGTTATTGTCGGACATATCTTCCCATACCTCTCCCAGCGCAATACCCAGCGAGATATCTTGTTGGTGTACAGCACCATTAAAAATGAACGTAATGTGGGTATGGAAACGTCTATCAACACCGAACTCCAGTTTCCAGATATAGCCTAACAGAGCGGGATATTTGTTCTGTACTCGACGAAGGTAACAATTCCGGTCATTCGTCACGAGGTCTAACGTTAACTGGTCGTAATAGGCTTCGCGATATCCGATATCCAATCGGATGACTAATAGTTTGGCATGCTGGTCGAATAGGCTATTAACATACGTCGCTATACTGAGCTGATTGCGGCTCTCAACGCGTTCAAGATTCTTGAGGCGCTTACGGTGCGTCTGACTATTACACTCTCTGAGAAACGCATACAGCGTCTTATTGATATCCCTAGCTAATTCATTGCCTTCATCACTATCGAGATATCTCTCATGGATGAGGTGCAATCCAAACACCTCTCGCATATGCGTTAGGAATAGCGCTACCGTTGGATGCGCTGACGATACCTCCTCATGACAATAAAAATAATC
>NZ_JAPDCD010000063.1:0-15990 GCF_027705695.1 Aeromonas sp. QDB62
CCAAGGCCCCAGAGGTATAGTGTGAAAAAAGCCAATAAAAACAATGCCAGTCAGGCTTAACTGACTGGCATTAGGGCATCAGCCCGCTCTATTTTTTTGCTGCCGGTGAACCGCCCCCCTCGCCAGCTCGTATACCCCATCATGCCACCGAATCGAGGTTGTTATGATAGTCCTGCACCACCTGAACAAATCCCGCTCCCAACGCATCATCTGGCTGCTCGAAGAGCTGGGCCAGCCCTATGAGATCAAGGCGTATCAGCGCGATGCAGCCACCTTTCTGGCGCCGCCCGAGCTAAAAGCCATTCACCCTCTCGGCAAGTCGCCGGTCATCGAGTTCGACGGCCGGGTGCTGGCCGAATCGGGCGCCATCACCGAGTACCTGATCGCCCGCTACGCCCCCGAGCGGCTGGCACCGGCAGCAGATAGCCCCGACTATCCCGAATATCTGCAGTGGCTCCACTTTGCCGAGAGTTCCGGCATCCTGCCGCTGCTGCTCGACATGTTCGTGCGAAAAGATGGCAGCCCGATGCGCTTCCTGCCGGACTACGCCAGGGCGGAGTGTGCCAAGGTGCTGGGCTACCTCAATGAGGTACTGGCAACCCGCCACTATCTGGTGGGGGATCGCCTCTCCGGCGCCGACATCATGAACTCCTTCCTGGTGGATCTGCTGGCGCAAAGCGGTCAACTGGCCCACTTCCCGCACCTGCAAGCCTATTGGGAACGCCTCAATACCCATCCGGCCCGCCTGAAGGCGGTAGAGCTGGAGCGCGAGCTGGATCAACGCCCCTGATCCAAGCCGTCACCATGCAAAACGCCCCGACTGTCGGGGCGTTTTTGTTATGCAGGCAGAGCGCGGTTTACTTGGCCTGCGGCACCTTGTCCCGGCGCGACTTCCACCACCATCTCAAGCGGATCTGGGAGATCAGCATCCCCGCCAGCATCAGGGCACAACCGGCGATAGCGCGCTCGTCCAGCGTCTCCCCCAGCAGTAACACGCCACCCACGGCGGCAAAGACGGTCTCCAGACTGAGGATGATGGCGGCGTGGGCCGGATGAGCGCCCCGCTGCCCCACCACCTGCAGGGTATAACCCACCCCGACCGACACCAGCCCGGCGTAGAGCAGCGCCTGCCAACCGGCCACGGCACCAGCCACAGTCGGGGTTTCGATCACAAAAGCAGTGGCAAGGCTGAGCAGGCCGCAGACTATGAACTGCACCCCGGCGAGCTTGATGGGAGCAACCCGGTTGGAGTAGTGATCCACCAGCAGCAGGTGAACGGCCCAGAACAGGGCGCCGACCACCTGCAGCAGATCGCCAAAGCCGATGGTGAACTCTTCGGTGACGCTCAATACATAGAGGCCCGTCAGGGCAATCAGGGCACCAATCCAGGTATTGAGCCCGCTCTTGTGACGCAGCAGCAGCCCCAGCACGGGCACCAGAATGATGTAGAGCCCGGTGATGAAACCGGCCTTGGCGGCGGTGGTATAGAGCAGCCCCACCTGTTGCAGGGAGGCGGCGCAGAACAGCACCAGCCCGGCCAGCACGCCACCGGTCAGCAGTTGGCGATGGTCGCCCGCGACGGCAACAGGTTGTCGGGATTTGAGCCACCAGAGCAGCGGCAGCAGGGAGAGGGCACCGAGCAGAAAGCGCAGGCCATTGAAGGTATAGGGCCCCATGTGATCCATCCCGAGGCGCTGGGCGACAAAGCCCATACCCCAGATGGTGGCAGCCATCAGCAACATCAGATTGGAGCGCATTGCGATTCTTCCTTAAATCGGCGCGTGACGGGTTATCCGATCCAAGATACCCGTCTCTCTACCCTCTTGTCTTTAGAGCGACAGCTGTTTTGTCAGCAAGGCCAGCAGGGCAACCAGTAGCAGATTGCCCCGCAGGATCCAGACCACCCGGAAGTGCTGCTGAATGGAGATCATCGGCGCCTTGCCCAGACGCAGGGCGCGACGCCAGCGATAGAAGAGGCGACTGGGGTAATCGAGGGAGCCGACAATCAGCAGAAACAGCCCCATTTTGATGCCGTGGGCAGGATGGGCAAAGATCTGCGCCACCGAGCTGGCATGCTCGAGAGCCAGCAGACAACCGGTGGCAAAGATGGAGAAGAGCGCCAGCGCCGCCACCCCATCCGCCAGCAGCAGACGGCGCACCCGCAGCATATTCAGGCCGCGACGAAAGATCAGATACTCGACACAGAGGGCCAGGATCAGCACCGCTATGCTGCCGTAATGGGCCATGAAGAGCAGAGTGTGGTTCAGCATCGGAAAAATCTCATTTTCTGCCTTTAGACGCGCAGGGCTGCATCATATATGCTGGAGCCACCCGAGCAGAAAAGGATGGATTCATGTCTCCCGGCAAGCCCAAGAACACTTGGTCTTTAATCACCCGCATGCGGCTGGGCCTCCTCTTGCTCTTTATCCCCGTATTGCTGCTCGGCAGCATCTACTACCTGCATATGGAGCGCACCCTGCGCCATGAGCAGCAACAGAACCTGATTGCTCGCAACACCCAGTATTTCCATACCCTGATCGAACCCTATCTGGCGACGCTCAAACGCCAGTTTACGCTCATTTATCAGCAGGTAAATTATCAGGATTTCAGCGGCCCGGAGATCCGCAACGGCGAGCGCTACCTGCAGCAATGGCAGGCTTATCACAAGGTGATGGAGCTCGATTATGTCTACGTGGGTACCGAGCATCGCAAGATGCTGATCCACCCCTCCTGGCAGGCCGACGAGAAGTTCGATCCCAGAACCCGCCCCTGGTATCTGCTGGCCGCCAGCCACCCGAACCAGATGGTCTGGACCGATCCTTATTACGACTACACGCTCGGCACCCTCACCATGGCGCTGGCCCGGGTGATTGAAGATCCTGACGGCAAACGGGTTGGCGTGCTCTCGCTGGATACCCAGCTCACCCCCCTCGCCAGCTGGCTCAACGGTCGGCACGAGCAGAGTCATCATCTGGGCAATGGCTATCAGATCCTGCTCAACCATGACGGGCTGGTGCTGGCCCATCCGGATCGCGAACGGGTATTCAAACCGCTCGCCACCACTGACTGGCTGGCTCGCATGAACGATGATCAGGGCTTCTTCCTCGATGATGCCAGCGGCATGATGGTCTCCTACTACCGCATCCCCGAGCAGCGCTGGATCCTGCTCAGCGTCGAGCCGACCGCCAGCATGCAGCAGGTGATCGACAGCGTTTCCGTCAACGTGCAGCTGATGATTGCCCTCGCCTGCATTCTCTATCTGCTGCTGGCCCTGCTCTGGGCCCGCTACTTCCGCCGCATGCTGGGAGAGATCACCCTGCTGATCCGCGCCAGTCGCTCCGGCGGTATCGCCTACCACGGTAGCCGCATGCTGGAGCTGGCCAAGGTCTATGAAGAGATGGATGCCGCCAGCCAGGACTTTGCCCAGATCCGGCAGCAAGCCAATCAGGACAAGCTCACCGGCCTCTACAACCGCCGCTTCTTCGACGAGTGCCTGCAAAAGCAGCTCAACAGTGGCGCGCCGTTCGGGTTGGTGATGTTCGATCTCGATGATTTCAAACGGGTCAACGATACCCACGGTCATCAGGCGGGGGATGTGGTGCTCAAGCGGGTGAGCAAGCTGGGCATGAATCTGTTTGACCAGTGGGGCTGGTTCTGCCGCTACGGTGGCGAAGAGCTGGTGCTGGTCTTTCGGCTGGAAACGACAATGAGCGAGATCGCCTCCCTGCTGGAAGCATTCCGGCTCGCGGTCGAAAAGCTTGAGTGGCGTGAACCCGATCTCACCGTCACTATCAGCGGCGGGGTGGCCTTCAGTCACTCCGGGCTCTCTGCCAAGGAGCTGGTGGAACTGGCCGACAGCGGGGTTTATCAGGCCAAGCGAGAGGGGAAAAACCGTATCTGCTTCCCCCAGTGTCGTGTCAGCGACCTGATGGATGCAGAACCCCCTCCTCACCTCGATCAGACTCGACGGCATGCCCATTAAGTGGAAGGGTATTCGCCCGCGGGACACGAAAACCAAGAGAGAGGCAACTGCCTCTCTCTTGGTTTTTATCGCTGTTCTTGCCGCGCGTTAAGCCTGTGTGAGCATGCGACTCAGCGCTGCCACTCCCACACCGGCCAGCCCAGCTCCCCGGCCTGCTGGCGCAGGGCGGGGGCCGGATTGACCGCATAGGGATGGGTCACCGCCCGCAGCATGGGCAGATCGTTGTGGGAGTCGCTGTAACCAAAGCTCCCCTGCCAGAGGTTCTCCCGCCCGGCAAACAGCTGGTTGATGCGGGCCACCTTGCCTTCGCGAAAACTGAGGGTGCCGCGGGTCTGGCCGGTCAGCATCCCCTCCTCCTCATCGAGCAGGATGGCAACGCAGTGATCCATCCCCAGCATCTTTGCCATGGGGGCCACCAGATGTTCGCCGGAGGCGGAGATCAGCACCAGCTCGTCGCCCCGCTCCCGATGCCATTCGATACGCGCCAGCCCCTCGGGGTAGAGGCGCTCACGCAGCACCTGCTCGGCAAAGTGGTGGCACTGCTGGCTGAGCCACTGGCGCGACTTGCCCGCCAGCGGCTGCAGGGTGAAAGCCATATACTGGTGCATATCCATCTTGCCCTGATGGTAGAGGGACATCATCCCCTGCTCCTCGGCGATCATGCTGGCAGGGGCCAGCTCCTCGGCCACCATGTACTCCAGCCAGAGGCTGGCGGAATCCCCCGCAATCAGGGTCTCGTCCAGATCAAACAGTGCCAGTGCCATGAGGGCTCCTTGCGGTAACAACGAAAATGAAACGAGGCGTCATGCTACCTCACAGAGTTGATCCCGGGCCACCGCCAGGGTCACGGCACTGCCGGTGGCCAGCAGATCGCCAGCCGAGCGGTTGAGGCAATCCACCGTCAACAGCCCCGCCTCGCACTCCACCTGATAGCGGATCACGTTGCCGAGCAGCTGTTGCTGACGAATGATGCCGGGCAGGCTGGGCTCGCTGCTGGTCGCTCCTGCGGGCAGCAGGGTGATGGACTCCGGCCGCAGCGCCAGCTTGCCCTGAAAACGGGGGCCGAACAGCGACTTGCCCTGCTCTGCACCGAGCAGGTTGTAGTTGCCAATAAAGCCCGCCACAAACTCGCTGGCGGGACGGGTATAGATCTGCTCCGGCGTGCCGCTCTGGACGATGGATCCCTTGTTCATCAGGAAGATCCGATCCGACAGGGTGAGCGCCTCCTCCTGATCGTGGGTCACGAAGATGGTGGTGAGCTCGAGCCGCTGCTGGATCTCGCGGATCTGCTGGCGCAGGCTGCGGCGGATACGGGCATCCAGCGCCGAGAGCGGCTCGTCCAGCAGCAGGATCCGCGGCTGCACCACCAGGGCCCGGGCCAACGCCACCCGCTGGCGCTGACCGCCGGAGAGCTCCCCCGGATAGCGGCGCTCGAAACCGGTCAGCTCCACCAGCGCCAGCGCCTCTTTCACGCTGGCAGCCAGCTCCCGCCCCGGCTGGGGCTTCATCTTGAGGCCGAAGGCGACGTTGTCCCACACCGTCATGTTGGGGAACAGCGCATAGCTCTGGAACACCATGCCGATGCCCCGCTTCTGGGGCGCCTGCCAGGTGATGTCCTCACCGGCCACCCGCACCTGACCGCCATCCACCGGAGTGAGCCCGGCCAGCGCCCGCAGCAGGGTCGATTTGCCGCAGCCGGAGGGGCCGAGCAGGGTCACCAACTCCCCCTTGCGAATGCCGAATTCGATCCCCTCGAACACCGGAGTATCGCCGTAGGATTTATGCAACTGATTGACTTCTAAATGAAACATCTTGGATCACCGATGAAATCTGTTGGCCGCCCAGGTGAGCAGCAGGGTCAGCAGGAAGTAGCTCATCACCAGCGCACTGGTGAAGTGGCCCGAAGTGGCGCGCATGTTGTAGAGGTAGACCTGCAGGGTCTCGTAACGGGTGCCCACCAGCATGTTGGCAAACACGAACTCGCCGAGCAGGAAGGAGAGCGACAGAAACAGCGCCGCCAGCAGCCCCTTGCGCAGGCAGGGGATCACCACCAGCAGAAAGGCGCGCCGACTGCTCGCCCCCAGCAGATGGGCGGCATCCATCAGATCTTTCAGCGGCACCCCTTGCAGGCTGTTGGCCAGCGCCCGGTACATGAAGGGGAGCACCACGGTGAACCAGGTGCCGATCAGGATCCACGGCGTGCCGATGATGGGCAGAACGCCGTCGGCATAGATCTGCAGCAGCCCCACTGAAGAGACCACTGGCGGCACCGCGAAGGGGAGCAGGATCAACAGGTTCATCCAGGGATCCAGCTTGGGGAAGTAGTAGGCCACCACCAGCACGGTGGGCACCAGCACCAGGGTGCCGAGCAGCAGTGTGGCGAAGCAGACCAGGAGGCTTCGGCCAAAAGCCGCGAGGAAGCGCGGATCGCCCCACAGTTTCAGATACCAGTCGAGGGTGAAGCCATCCGGCAGCAGAGTCGCCCCCCAGCGGGTGGAGATGGAGTAAAGAAAGGTGGCCAGCAGCGGCAGCAGCAAGGTGGCGACCAGCCCACCCAGCACCCACTTGGGCCAGCGCGGCGTCAAATCATGCATGGGATTGCCCCTTGTTCACATAGCTCTTTTTCAGCAGCCACTGGTTGGCGGCCGTCACTACCCCCAGCAGCACCATCAGGATCACCGCCAGCGCCGCCGCCATATTGGGCTCGAGGAAGATGTCGCCGGAGACCAGACTGGCCACCCGGATGGTCACCAGATTGAAGTTGCCGGTAGTGAGGGCGTAGGCAGAGGCATAGGCCCCCACCGCGTTGGCAAACAGAATAATGAGAGTGCCGAGCAGGGCAGGGGTGAGCACCGGCAGTGCCACATGCCACACATACTGCCCCTTGCTCGCGCCGAGCAGCGCGGCGGCCTGCGGCCACTCATCCTGCAGCGCATCGAACGCCGGGTAGAGCAGCAGCAGGGCGAGCGGGATCTGGAAGTAGGTGTAGATGAGGATTAGGCCGCTGCCCGAGTAGAGGTTGAAGCCGTCGATGAGGCCCCAGGATTTCAGCAGCAGGGTCACCGCACCATTGATACCGAGAATGATGATGAAGGCGAACGCCAGCGGCACACCGCTGAAGTTGCCGGTCATGGTGACAAAGGCCAGCAGCAGCCGCTTGACCCGCTCGGGGCTGTGGCGCAGCGCCGCCGCCCCGAGCGTGCCGATGGCAAGCCCCGCCAGACTGGCGATACCGGCGATGCGCAACGAGTTGCCGAACGATTGCAGGTAGAAGGGGGAGCTCAAAATCTCCCGATAGTAGTCGAGGCCCCAGCCATCGGGGGTCTGAAAGCTGCCCACCAGCACCCACACCATGGGGGCGAGCTGGAACAGGATCATCAACAGGACAAACGGCAGCAGTACCAGCGCAGGCAGCCAGTGGCGGCGCACCTTGTGCTTGGTTGCCACGGGTTGATCCGCAAGGATCTCGGTGGTTGCAGGCATCATCAGTGCACCTCGCGCATACAGGTCGCCTTGAGCAGCGGGGGAGCCACCGGCTTGTCGTGGGGAATGCCCAGCAGATCGGCCATCAGGGCGCAGAGCTGGGTCTGGGCGATCACCACCCCATCCGGCCAGCGTTCGATAAAGGCATCGCCAAATAGCCAGAGCGGCACGGTGCGCTCTTCAGGCAAGGTGCCACCGTGGCTCAGGTCATTGTTCATGCCGTGATCCGAGGTGATCACCACCTGATACCCCTCCGCCAGCCACTGAGGCAGCAGGTCGGCCAGCAGGCTGTCCATCCGGCGCGCCTGATTGCGGTACTGGCGGGAATCGAGGCCAAACTTGTGGCCAGCGTCATCCACCCCCATCGGGTGGATCAGCAGAAAATCGGGATCGTGTTGAGTTCGCAGCCACTCGCCATCCATCAGCAGATGGCTGTCGGGGTAGGCGTCATCCCAGTAGAAGCAGCCGTGCTGGATCGGCAGTTGCTCGTCATGGGTATAGCGATCACGGGCCGCCAGCCAGGGGCTCTGGTTGTAAAGCTCGCTGACCCAGTAATAGGCAGCCGCTGCGGTGCGTTTGCCCGCGGCACGGGCCAGATGGAAGATGGATTCATGCTGGCTCAAGCGACTCACCCCGTTGTGGGTGATGCCGCTCGCCACCGGTGGCACGCCGGTCAGGATGCACTCGTAGAGAGGCCGGGAGAGAGACGGCAGGGCCGCATTCAGGGTCGTATGCAGGCCCCGCCCCGCCTCCACCATGCCACCGAGGTAGCCCATGGTGTGGGCTACCTCGGCAGCCAGACCATCCACAAGTACCACTATCACCTTGTGTTGCACTGGATTCCCTTACTGCATGTTGATCATGACGGTTTCTTGCCACTGGCGCGGCAGGGCTTTGGAGCTCTGCTCCCAGGCGGAATGATCCTGCACCGGCTTGGCATTGGCATACTGCTCGGCCGGCAACAGCTTGGCCTTGACGTCATCCGGCAGGGTCACGTTGCTGCGGATGGGGCGGGCGTAGCCACGGGCCAGGTTGATTTGACCGGCATCGGAGAGGATATATTCCCGCGCCAGTTTGGCGGCGTTGGGGTTCTTGGCCCACTTGTTGATGATGGTGGTGTAACCGGCGATGACGGAGCCGTCGCTCGGGATCACCACATCAAACTTCTTGGGGTCGATCTGGTCGCGGTAGTTCAGCGCATTGAAGTCCCACAGCACCCCCACTTCCACCTCGCCCTTCTCGATGTTGGCGATGGAGGGGTCATTCAGCGACAGACGACCCTGCTTGGCCAGCTGGCCGAACAGCTCCAGCGCGGGCTTGAGGTTCTTCTCGCTGCCGCCGGTGGCATAGGCCGCCGCCAGCACGCCGTTGTTGGCCTGGGAGGCCACGCCAACATCACCCAGGGTCACCTTGTAGTCGCCACCCAGCAGGGATTGCCAGCTGGTGGGGGCTGCCTTGACCAGATCCTTGTTGATCAGGAAGGCGATGGTGCCGGTATAGGCCAGCATCCAGTGACCGTCTGCATCCTTGGCCCAGTTCGGAATGTCAGCCCAGGTGGAGGGTTTGTAGGGTTGGGTGACCCCCTGCTTGACCGCCACCGGGCCGAAGGCGCCGCCCACGTCACCGATGTCGGCGGTGGCATTGGCCTTCTCGGCGGCGAACTTGGCGATCTCCTGCGCCGAGCTCATGTCGGTATCCTGATGCTTGATGCCGTAGATGCTGCCCAGCTGCTGCCAGGTATCCTTCCAGTTGGCCCAGCTATCGGGCATGCCGATACTGCTGAGTTGGCCCTCGCCGCGAGCGGCCTTCTCAAGATCCGCGATATTGTCGGCTGCAAAAAGTGGTTGGCTGATGGCCACCAGGGCCAGTGCACTTGCGATCACGCTTTTCATCATCCCATCCCTCTGGACTAGGTCAGTTAAGGTTCGAGAGGGATGCTAGAGGGGAAATATGACGGTGGCGGGGCGCTTTGATGGCAGTTTGATGACAATCACCCTGTCACGCCGCTGTCATCCTGCGCGGTTACAACTCTGAACCCGAGTGAGGCTGGACTATTCCAGCAAGGGCTGAACCAACAAGGGCTACGCCAGCCCGTGCAGCCAGAATGAGCGACAGGGATATCAGCGTGATTGAACCGAGATTGAGCGAACGGGTAGCGGCAGATGGCCGCGCCTCCAAGTGCGAACAGATTTGCCAGACTCTGCGCCGCTATATCGGCAGCGGCCAGTTGGCAGCCGGGCAGCAGTTGCCCGCCGAACGGGCGCTGAGCGAGCGATTCGCCACTACCCGCATCACCATCAAGGAGGCGCTCTCCAGCCTCGAAGCGGATGGCCTTATCTACCGGGCCGAGCGGCGCGGCTGGTTCGTGGCGCCGCCCCGCCTCACCTACGATCCCGCCATCCACACCCACTTTCACCAGTGGATCGGCGAGCAGCAACGCACCGCCGAAACCCGGGTGCTGGCCCACGGCAGTGCGCTGGCCAGCAGCGAGCTGTGCCGCTGGATGGGGCTGGAACCTTTTACCCCGCTTTATGAAATCCGCCGCCAGCGGCTGATCGACGGCCGCCCGGTGCTCCACGTCAGCCATCACCTACTGGCCAGCCGCTTTCCCGATATCGCCAGTGCGCCGCTGGCCAGCTCCCTCACCGAGCTCTATCAGCAGCGCTATGGCATAGGCCAGGGTGGCGCGAGTCTAGAGATCACCCCCTCTGCGGCGCGCGGCGCCATCGCCCGCGCCCTCAATCTGGCGGAGGGGAGCGCCGTGCTGCGGCTGGTGCGGGTCAACTATGACGAGCGGGGCGGTCTGGTGGATTGCGATATCGAGCACTGGCGACCGGATGCGATCCGCATCTGTCTCGATACCCGGGCGTTGCAACCGGTCGCAGGCAGATTGCAGCAAACTCAACTCACCGAGTAGGCCCCAATCAGCGCAGCGGATCCCGCAGGATCCGCCGGGATCCGCCGGGATCAGTTGTCGATATTGGGGATCATGTCGTCGAAGCTCTGGTAGCCGCAGTCGGCCAGTTGCAGCGACATGGTGTAGGTCTTGGCGTGCTCCTGCTGGCCGATGGCGGGGCGGTTGAGCTTGATCTCCTGATGCCAGTACTCCTTCATCCGGTCGATCAGCGCCATCGCCTCCCCCTCGTTGAGGTGCAGCTGACAGAGTGCCATATAGTTGTTCGACTTGTGCATGTTCTCCACCAGATACTCCCCCAGCACCGACATCGCCTGCCGCGCCTGCTGGCGGGCGAAACGGCTGTGCTGCTCGAAACTGATCCGTTCGCTGATGAGGAAGTGGTAACTGTTGTCGATACCAAGCTGCAAAATGCCGAGCTTCTCCAGCTTGCGCAGATAGAGATAGCAGGAGGCGTCGGTCAGGCCGTACTCCCGTTTAAGGTCGATCAACGTCTTGTCGCGCCAGAAGATATTGGCGAGAAAGGCGTAGAGCCCCGGCTCGTTGTGAAACGCCTCGTCCTGCTCCTGGGTAAAGACGGCGCGGCGGCTCTGGGCGTCCTGAGTGCGATCCAGCAGATCCTCGAACGAGAGCCCCACCAGATGGCAGATCTCCAGCAGGGTATCGAACGGCAGCGAGGGCTTGTTCATCATCCGCTTCACGGTCGCGATGGAGACGCCCATCGCCTCCGCCAGGGTCTGATAGCGGATCCCCTTGTCGGTCAGGGTCTTCTTCAGGGTGTCGAGAATATTGTTGGCCAGGGTCTGGCTGTAGGTCATGCCAC
Organism: Aeromonas sp. QDB62; assembly: GCF_027705695.1. NCBI lineage: Bacteria > Pseudomonadati > Pseudomonadota > Gammaproteobacteria > Aeromonadales > Aeromonadaceae > Aeromonas > Aeromonas sp. QDB62. Next base: position 11,203 of record NZ_JAPDCD010000063.1, read on the forward strand.
TCTTCCTTGTTATCGCACTTTCATTGCATGGTTATGCCGAGTCAGCTTCTGACCTGTTTTTACCTTCAAGGCTCAGATATTGACACCGAAAAAACAGCCTAGAGAAAAAATTGCCGCATATTCCCGTGAGGACAGACCAGTTGAACGATGAGGTCGCAGAATGTGACACCAGACAGTGCATATCTTTCAACCCGCAAACATTTTGCTAGTGCTGCATAGAACATCGCGCATAATCGAAACGTATCGAATTCAAGACCCTTCCTGGTTGAGAAATCGATTGTTTGCTTCCAAATTTTTATCTTTTAAACCGTAAGGTTTTTTCTCTTTCCTGGCATTGGGCGGCGCTGATAGCACCGCCCTTTTCTTTTCCCTGAATTCGCAGGTCAGGTCAAGGGCCCCGGCAAGGGGAAGTGTCACAGGCCACCCGCCGCCAACCGATGCGCCAGCCACTACGACCTCTCTGGCAAGGTATCCTAAACGATCATCAATACCGTGTTATTGCCATTCAATATATTTAAATGGCCTGCTTGGAAAGCCTCATTAAATATAGAAACGAATATAACAAAGTTATTTAAAACTCCAAAAAACTATCTTTTAAATGGCTTTTATATATAAGAAAACAAAATTAATCAGGCCGCACACCCCATATCTGCTTATCACACCTTATGCCCACCCCAACAACTGCGACAGGGTGAAGAGAAAGCCACCCAAAAGAGCCCATCCGCATATCTGGTGGGCAACATGGCCCACGCAAAAACAGCCTCAAAAGACCACCAAAAGTCACAATGGGAACAATCCCAAACCTCGAAAAGAGCAAAAAACAGGCAAAAAGATAGATTTTTTTCTCACGGTTTCACCTTGTGATGCGTTCAAAAAATCATCGAAAAGAACCTGATGCCAATCAGTAACATCTGAGATGCCAATTTTTAGACAGCTCATCATGGTCACGCTAGAATTAAAATTCAATGCTGATAAAAATCAATCACATAGAATAAAAAGCGAGCTCGCAGCCTGTCATTTGCCTCACCGCTTAATTATTTAAATCTCAATAAAGCTAAAACTCTAATAACACCATTTATTAAACAAAATGCCCCTGCTTGCAGCCAGTCATATTTAGAAGAATGGGGAAATCACTCACTTGTTATTCAGAAATACGCTGACTATACTGCGGCCCCTCTGTGAAAGCAGAGCAATGACGGAAATATAAAAAGCTTCATGGATTGAGCAATATAAATCACACGCAGTTCACGCAACATAAGGTTTATTTATCCATGAACAAGTTTAATAAAATTACCGCTTTCTCCCTGCTTGCTCTGGCCATGAATGGCGGCGCCCATGCCGAAGGCTGGTATGCTGGTCTGGATCTGACCACCTCCAAGATGGATCTCGATGGTTCTGCCAAAGACGCCTATGACGCCAAGATCATCGATGACCAGCTCGACGGCGGCAGCCTGATCGTGGGTTACAGCTTCAAACCCTGGTTGGCCGTTGAAGGTGGCCTGCACGCCCAACAGATGGATCAGCTGACCTGGGTAACCTCCCCGATTGCAAGCGGCTTTGCCGACACCACCATCGACACCCGCAGCATCAGCCTGGCAGCCAAGCTGAGCCAGCCACTGGCCTGGGGCTTCAGCGCCTATGCCAAACCGGGTATCGCCTACACTCGCACCGAAGTGGAAGTTGTCGGCAACGCCACCCTCCTCGGTTTCAGCGGTCAGGTAAACGAGAACGCAACCAAGAGCAAGGTGCACCCCAATCTGGAAGTAGGTTTGGACTACGCCTTCAACGACCACTTCTCTGCAGGCATCGGTTACGAGCGCCAGTTCAACGCCCTGAGTCTGGGTGACGAGCACTACTCTCTGGATACCTTCAAGCTGGGTCTGCGCTACCACTTCTAAGTCACGCCGCGTCAGTAACAATGCAAAAGGGCCGCAGGTTTCAATCCTGCGGCCCTTTTTACTGCTCTTTTTTCCGTACCCTGCGCGTTAGCAAATCTGGTCTTTACCCAACTGCTTGGCCTGATAGAGCGCCCGATCGGCCCGCACCATCAGGCTCTCTTTATGCTCATCCTGCTGATACTCCGCCAGCCCGAAGCTCATGGTCGCAGGGGCATGGGGGCAGATGGACTCGCTCGCCATCAATGCCTGCAGCTTGGTCGCCACCACCATGGCATCCTCACGGTTCGTATTGGGCAACAGCACCATAAACTCGTCGCCACCCCAGCGAGCCAGCAGATCGATCTCGCGGATATGGCTGCGCACCAGCGCCACTATGTTGATCAGGGTCTGATCCCCGGCGTTGTGGCCGTAGCGGTCGTTGATCTGCTTGAAGTTGTCCACATCCATGGCGATCACCGTAAAAGGCAGGTGGAAGCGGCGGGCCCGCTCGCACTCCAGCTGCAACGCCCGCTCCAGCCGGTAACGACTGGCGGCACCGGTCAGGGCATCGGTCTCCGCCAACTGACGATTCTCCTCCACCCGCAGTTTCAGCTCCTCGTTGAGCCGCACCAGCTCGGCGGTACGATCCGCCACCTGCTGCTCCAGCGAGTGGTTGCGCCGCTCCAGCTGCTCCAGCAACAGCTTGCTGGCGTGGATATCGCGGTGGGCGCCGATCATCCGTGCCACAGAGCCATCGGGATTGCGCTCTATGATGCGGCCACAATCCTCAATCCACAGGTAGCTGCCGTCCCGACAGCGACAACGATACTCGGCACAATATTCGGAAGCCTGGCCGCTCAGACAGGCATCGAATTTGGCCATCACCCCGGCCAGATCGTCGGGGTGGATCACTCCCTCCCAGGTGAAAACGGTATTGCCGAGGGTATGCGGCTCGTAGCCCAGCATCCGGTACCAGCCGGGGTTGCGATAGACGAAACCGGTATTGGCATGCCAATCCCAGATGCCATCGCTGATCACCTCCAGAATGCCATGCACCACGGCTTCGCTGACATCCGAGATCCTGATCGTGTCACTGTCCTGCAGCATAGTGGCCATCCTTATTCTTCTGCCCCGCGCCACTGCGGGGAATCGCCATATTGTCGTGAAGCGCTACCTTGGCATATTGCAAAAAATCTGTCAGCCAGAACCCCACCGCACCACCGTTTCCCCGCTGGTCGGCCGCCAGTGACCGACCCCGAGTGCCAGTAAGTGTGGTTCAACTGCACCTTATTTACCGGATTTAACTCACGATTCAGCGAACTGGGGACGGGCTCACCGAACGGTGATGCTGGGGGTAATAAGCGACGCGCATTGCACCTTGTGGCAGATATACAGGAGCGGTGCCATTCACTTCGTTTATTGCCCCCTACCTGACTTTACGAAGTCAGCATTGTGGCAACCCGCTCCCCTCACCCTGGCCCTCTCCCAAAGGGAGAGGGGATAAAGCGGTACCGGAAATATGATCGCCAGCCACGTAGGTTCGATTAGCGAAGCGTAATCGGACAGCGGTAACGGCATTACTCCCTTCTCCTGTTTATTTAAAAAAGAGGAGAAGGGCTGGGGATAAGGGGAAGGCAAAAAGAGATTCCACGGTAAACGTTGGGCTTCGCTACGCTCAGCCACAACCGACACAACCGATAGCTTGGTGCTGAGCCTGCGAAACCCAACATACTCGATTACCAAATTACGCGATCGTCCGATTACGCTTCGCTAATCGAACCTACACATGCCCGATAAACCAGTGGTGTGAAATATATCAAAAGAAGCCCAATCTCCCTTCTCCCCTTGCGGGAGAAGGGTCGGGGATGAGGGGGAGGAAAAAAGAGATGACGCGGTAAACGTTGGGCTTCGCTGCGCTCAGCCACAACCTACACAATCGGTAGGTTGGTGCTGAGCCTGCGAAGCCCAACATACGAGATAAATATACAAAACCAGACTCTGTAAAATGGGTTTATTATGACCTTTTTATCAGGCGCACATATATCAGACAGATTTTTCCATGGTAATACTACACACGTAATCATTAAATTGTTCACCAGTAATCTCATCGTCCATCAATAGTGCTTCTAAAGTTTCGTTTACTTCAATTGATTTACGCTTCTCTGAATAGTCATCCACATATGAACCTATATATATATTGGCCACATCAGAAAGTATTGGTCTCATGCTTCTGTCTAAATCAATCCGATTAAAACCATGAGGCTTAAAAATTTCATATAATTCTCGGAGTGCTATTTTTGGCACATCAGGGCAGTATGTGATTGTTAGGCTTTTAGGCGGTTTTTTATCTTTACTTGTAGAACCAAACACTTGAACCACAGAGTAGCCAGCTCGTAATAATGAACTCAAAGCATCATTATAATTAGGTATCAAGTCGTTCAATGCGACTTTAACCATGCGCTTATAATTTTCATTTTCCACATGACCAGTCGGAGTTTTAATTTCAATCAATTTATCTTGCGCCCTAACGCAACCACTTTCATCATTCCTTTGGCTTGGCAATGACTTTAATAGTTTTTCCACGGAATTTACAAGGGAAATTAACTTCTCATTATTTTCCCTTCTCATTTGCTCCTCTATTAATTTAATGTCAGCAGTATCTTTATACATTCCTGTGACTTTCTCTAAATAGCTGTTCCGAATAGTAGATCACTGGAGGAAGGGAACTCAGTCCAGTTTGTGCGATCTCATTAGTCGCCAAACAAAACAAGCCACACCAAAAGGACTGAGTTGATGCCTATCCTACCACCCCTGCCACGACCACAACGGCGCCGCATTCACAAAATCATCCATGCCACCCGTGATAAAGGACATGCTCGTCGCTTGATGGCCATCTTGCTGTTACATGAAG
>NZ_JAPDCD010000064.1:0-15844 GCF_027705695.1 Aeromonas sp. QDB62
TGCCGTGTTTCCTCGCGGGCAGCATAGTCTACGAGATCGTCGGCACCCAGGCCAAGCTGCGCTCCGATAAATTCGATAAGAGTAAGTTGTATAGTGCGGACGCCTAAGCTATTGAGTTCTATCTATGGACATTGTTAAGCGTCCCAGGGGCGTTGAATGGCGACGCTAGAGCGCATTCATTTCGTGCCCCATTACCTCGTGCGCAGAGAGAACGCCGTCGCATACTCCCCCAGTAGCAGCCGGCCATCCATTGAGGGCTTGCCCCAAATCTTTTGGGCAGACTATGCACCTTGGAGGGAGGCAAACCTGTGGGCAGTGGAGCGAGCAACGACTGGTGACGCTTCTCTTAAGACCGTTGCCAGTAACATGAATGGCCTTCTCAATTACGCTAAATTTCTTGAATCTCGTGATTTGCAGTGGTTCGAGTTTCCCGCTCGCAAAGCTGACCGCTGCCTGGTGCTATACCGAGGGGCGTTGATCAAGATGCGCGATGCCGGCCAGATCGGCCCATCCACGGCGTCTGAGTACATGCGCAATTGCATCATGTTCTATCGGTGGGTAAGGCATAGGGAGCTTCTTTCTCCACACGTCCAGCTGTGGCGGGAAAAACCCTACGTCGTTAAATACTTCGACCGGGTGGGGTTCGAGCGAACGATCAGCGGAACCACCACCGACCTCAGCATCCCGAACCGTAAGCGCCCAGGCCAAACGCTTGAAGATGGGCTGTTGCCAGTCTCGGAGACCGATCGCGATGCAATTCTGGATTTCGCCGCAGAGAACGCCACGCCCGAGCTCTACCTCATGTTGGCCCTTGGATTTTTTACCGGGATGCGGCTCGGCAGCATCTGTGATCTCAAGATTCAGTCTCTGGAGCGCGCCGCCCCCGACCCTTCCGCTGAAGGGCTTCTACGCCTTGCAGTTGGTCCAGGCGCAGCTCCGCCAGTGCACACGAAATTCGGTGTGACTGGCCAGGTCTGGATACCCGAAGCGTTGCGTGATGAATTGCTGGAATATGCCAAAGGCTGGCGGAGGATGGAACGAGAGGCGAAAGCCTCGCCCGAGAATCGTGATTTGCTGTTCTTGACCCGCTTTGGTAACGCCTATGGCAGGCGCGGCACCGATCAGTCATCTGCTGTGAATGTTGAGATGTCCGAGTTTCGAAAACGGGGCGTCAAAGCAGAACTACAGGTGCTCCGTAAATTCCGCTTCCATCAGTCGCGCTGCACCTTCGGTACCGAATTGGCACGTCTGGCGCTATCGGCTTGTGCCGATGTCGCTATTGTAATTGCGACGGTCAGCGACGCGTTGCTCCATGGGCCTAACTCTGAAGCCACCACCTTCAAATACATCCGATTCGTACAGGCACTGCCGATCAAACAAGCCCTCTCAAATAGCTTCATGGCGGCATTTAGCGGGATCGGCGCTGGGGCGCGGCACGATGGATAGTTCCGAATTCGACCTCACTTTCCCGATGCTTGAGTATGGGGCCACTGAAACGCCCTGGGACCTCCGGCCGCTGCTGTTTCGCGGAGGTGCAGCAGCAAAGGTGAAGCATGTGGGCCGCCAGATCGCGCAGGGCGAACTCGGCAGTCCCTTGCCGGAACGTTTCGAGCTGGTGACGCAGCTGCATGAGCACATGACTGACGACCTTGCTGGTGGCGGAAGTCGCTTCTCGGTGCAGAACAAGATCAGTGCATTGCGCCGATTCTTTGCCTGGATCGATTCAGAAAACGTGAATCTCAGTCTCGAGACGGCGGCCGACACGTTCATTCGTTGGACCGATCACTTGCTCCAGCGTCATCGAGTCGAACGCAATTTCAGCGATGGGTCCCTGTACGATCTCACCAGGCTCACGGCGACGATGCTGGACCGAGCATTGGACCGCCAAGCAAGCCTGAGCAAGAGCACACGTATTCGCAAGCCGCGCGGCAAAGGCAAGGTACATACGAGCAAAGCGGACAAGCAGAATCTGCAAAACACCTTCGCATTCGGACACCTTCTAGCTGACGTATGCGAGGCATTGACCTGGAGGGGGACAATGGCCCCCCTCCCAGTTTGTATTTCGTTACGCACCGGCCAAGTGCTGGAACTATGGTCGGGATTGCAGAGCCCCGAGAAAGTAGCGGCCCGCCGTACCAGGCCGCAAAACCAAGCGCAAATCGAAGCATCCCTGGCGGCGCGTGCCGCCCACGATGCAGATCGGACACTGCGGACCCGTTTCCCCATCGTCAATTTACGGATCGAGAGTGAATTGCTGATGTTCATCGCCCAGACCGGTCTGAACCTCCAGCAAGCACATACCCTGCGGGTTGAGCAGTTTCATTACACCAGCCACATAGACGGCTACCAGGTACGTACCTACAAAAATCGACGGGAAGGAGAAGTGCTATTCGAGATCTTTGCCAGTTATCGAGAGTGGTTCGAGCGCTATCTCGAATGGCGTTCCGAATGGTTTCCCAATGAGCCGGATGGTTTGCTCTTTCCGCTTATACGTAGCGGGGGACGAATCCTAGAAGAGGCGACGCAGTTCACGAACGTTACGCGCATCTGCCGCGAGCTTGGCATACCGATAGTGAGACCGCGAAAACTGCGCGGGACGCGCATCAACTGGTTGCTTCGGGAGTCCCAGAATCCCCAACAGGTTGCGGAGTTGGCCCAGCATACGGTGCAAACGCTGATACGCGTATATGCCGACCCCCATCCGCAGATCGCTATGGTGGAAATTACGCGCTTCCATCAGCAAACCGATCCGTCCCTTTCACCTCCTGCTCCTGGTAGATGTGTATCGGCCACACCTGAACCAGTGGGCACGATGCCGAAGAATGGTCCGCGACCCGACTGCATCAATGCTGCCGGTTGCCTGTTCTGTACCCAGCACCGGGATATCGAAAGTGAGGATCATGTGTGGTCTCTCGGTAGCTTGCGCCACCTCAAATCGCTTGAACTGGCACGCTACCGCCCATCCAGTTCGGGTAAGCACCTGACGACAGAGCATCCGGCCCTGCTGGTGATCGATCGGCTGACGGCCAAACTGCGCTTCTTCGAAGAAAGTAGCGAGGTCCGCAGGCTTTGGGTCGAAGAAGCCAGAGCGCGCATAAGTGAAGGTGACTACCACCCGGCCTGGGATGGCTTCATCCGATTGGCAGAACTGCGACAAAGATCAGCATGACGAAAAATATTCTTTCCGAACTTGGCCTCGGCATCGACTCGCCCCTAGCGATTCCTGATGCGCCGAACTACCGTCCGCCGTGCTGGCCACCGCAGCGTGATTGGCCGGTCATCATAGATGCCGCTGGCCAGGTGGTGAGCCGTTGGGGCGATGCCATTTGGCGGCTCGACCCATGGGCGGGAAAACGGCTCACTCTCAATTTCGGCGATGGCCCAGCTAAGAAATATGTCGCCGCGATCGATCCTGCGAACGCCGATTTATTGCGGACCGTAATCGGCTGGTGGCTATACGGCCCCAATGGAGCCCGTGGATACCGAGGCCTGAAAACGCGCTTCGACCAGATGCGTCGGCTGTTCGTCTTGTGCACTCAAGAAGGCATTCTCGCATCCGAACTGAGTCATTTTCCGCGCGTTGCCGACCGTCTCCCGGAGGTGCTCCAGGCTTCCCGGTCCGGTGAGTTCTTGGCATTGCTGCACGAACTGTACGAGCGGCGGGATGCGCTGGGGTTCACCTTGTTGGATCGCGCAGGGTTGGCACGCCTCGCAGCGGCCATGCCCGACCACCAGAAGCTCCAGACCCCCTATATCCCGCCCCGCATTTGGCACTATCAAATCACACGCTTGCGCGAATGCCTGGATGACTTTTTGGCGCATCGAGGCCAAGTCGAGGAGTGCTTCCGCTTCTGTCTGGCTGCCTATCGGCACAACTCTGCCAGTCTCCAAGGACAACGCAGGCCACAATCGTTCTATCCGTTTCAGTGGCCGTCGGATGGATCAAACGGAAAGTGGACTGGGCGGCAGTACTACGGCCCATTCATCGACACCGCGCATCGGTTTGGCATGGTGGAACTATTTCGTCGCTGGCTGGGAGTGAGCGACGACGAAATTCGCATTCAAACTCTGAGTCGCTACCTCAACCTCGTGAGTCGATCTGGACTGTGCTATCTGCTGAACTTCAGCCTCATGCGAGTCGAAGAGGCTTGGAACCTGCGCGCCGATTGCTTGCACATAGAACGTGATCCGCAGTTTGGCGACATCCATGTATTGTGCGGACGAACGACCAAGACGATGTCGGATTCTGAGGCACTTTGGGTGACGTCCCCGTCAGCTCAGGTGGCAGTTGAAGCCATGCGTGTGGTCGCAGACCTCCGCGCAGAATGCGACTCTCCCCCCGGCGAGGCCTCGGTGCCGGATGATCCGGCCAAGCGCTATCTGCTTGATTATTGCCTTGAACCGTGGGGAACGAAGTTCACCAAGATCAACCGCACGATTCGGCCATCGATTCCGAGCTATGCCCATGTGCTTCAGTGGTTCGACAAGCTGTTCGACCGTGAGCAATTGCGCATTACGCCGGAAGATTTCGAATTGGCTCGGTTGGTGACGCCGACGCTGACCGACGAGTTTGCGGTCGGCAAAATCTGGCCGTTGGCCTGGCATCAACTCCGACGAACCGGCGCAGTGAATATGCAGGCATCCGGGCTGGTCAGCGACGCTTCATTGCAGTTTCAGCTAAAGCACGTCGCCAGAGCGATGAGTCTCTACTACGGGCAAAACCATTCCAGGGTACGGCTGGAAGAGAAGGCCCATACCTACTACGTCCGCACCATGTACGAAACTTTGGGTAGGCAGCTGCAACAGCTGACGAGCAACCGATTCGTCAGCCCCCACGGCGAGAAGCGAAAATCTGAGATTGTCCGCCTAATCTCAGCCTCTGATGCTAAGAAAGCGATCAATCTGGCTAAGAAGGGGACGGTCACTCATCGACCGATTTTGCTGGGCATCTGCACGAGCCGTACCCCCTGTCCCTATGGGGGCATCGACAATATCGCTCGCTGCGGAGGGGGCGACTCCCCCGGAGAAACCAAACCATGTGCGGACGTTCTCTATGACCCCGAGCAACTCGACGAAGTCGAAGTGTTGGAGGCGGTATTGGATGAGCGCCTGGCCGCTGCCGAGGTAGACAGTCCGCTAAGGACTTCGTTGGAAGCCCAGAAACGTAGTGTGGAGAATTATCGCCATGTCATCCGGCAAACATGAATCCGCTGACCCGGCTAAGCGAATGAGTGCCGGCGAGCAGTATCGCGCAGCGTTCGAGCGGCTGAAGAGCAACAAGCCCGAACGACTGCCGAAGGGGACGCCCGTAAGTCAGAACAACGTTGCCAAGGAGGCCGGCAGCGACCCCTCTGCACTGAAAAAAGCTCGTTTCCCCCTACTGATCGCTGAGATCCAAAAGTACGTGGAAGGACACGCTGAGCAACGTCCGCCATCAGTGCGCCAAGTCAGCTTATTAGCCCGCAGAAAAAATCGTGGACTTCGAGAACGGATCGAGGAAATCACGCAGCAGCGTGACCACCTAGCCAGCCTACTCAGTGAGGCCGACGCCACCATTCTTGAGCTGTACGACCGTATTGCGGACTTGGAGCGCCAACTGCCGGCCTCCAATGTGCTTCCTCTTGATCCGCGAGGCCACAAAAAACTTTGAAACGGAGAGCTCGCAATATTCGAAAGAAACACAGCCATGCCCGACCAGCCCGGCATGAAACGTCGGGCTAGCCGCCGAAGAGCTTCTTGCGTTGCGCGGTCCGCTCCCGGCGTAGATTCTCGTAGGCAGTTCGGCGTTTAGTCGCGTTTTTGATTAATTCCAGGACCTGGGCGATATCGCCGAGCAACTCCTCACGCGCGGGAAGCGGTAGTTGGCGCTCGCCTGGGGTGTCGTGGGCCTCGGTAGCTTCGCAGGCCCGCGCATACACTGCCAGCAACTGCTCCCACTCCTCTGCGGGGTGGCCAATGACAGCACCAAATGCTTCTACGCTCACCACATCGCTGAACGGCTGGACGGTATTGTTCAAAAAAACCTCGCGTATGGCGCGCTCGACAGTGCCTCGGAGGCTTGAGTATCCCGATGCGATTTGCCGCTCAAGCTCATCATCCGGGTCGCTGCCGACCGGAACGTTCAGTGCTTTCGCACGACTTTCGAGATCGGCCAGGCGGGCCTTGGTGTCCATCGTCGTCCACGTCAGCCCCTCGCTCACTAGTCCCGGCGACTCGTCCCAACCGATGGTCTTGTAGCTGGCCGAGCGATCAGCGCGCTGAAGCGCCATCGCGAGCTCGGTCAGGAACACCGCATCATGGGTGAACACCAGCACTTGGCGGGTCTCAGCCAGCGCTACCAAACGCCGAGCTATGGCCCGACGATATACGTGATCCAGCGACGTAGACGGATCGTCGAAAATAACGGTCGAAGTATGTGGCAGGGATTCGAGCTCGGCGAGGAACATAGCCATCCCCAACGCGCGCTGCTCGCCCTCTGACAGCACCTTGGAGGCTTTCGCCGTGATTTCCTGCAGGCGCAGCGTGACCTTGGTCACCCCCAGCTCTGTGCGCCCGCTCAGGTCGGGTTGCACCCGTCGCTTATAGCCCAGGGCTTTCAACTCAGCATTCATAGAAGCGGCCAGAGCCTCGGTCACATGCGTCGCCGCCAGGGACGTCAGTTTGCGTGACACTGCCGCTGGGTTGAGGGCGGCATGGCAGCGGCTCAATGTGGCATGGACCTGACTGTCCTGAACAAAGCGCTCCACCGCGCCAAGCTGGTTGGCGAGGCGTTGTCGGGCTTCTAGCTCTGCCAGTTCTTGGGTCAGCGCCAAGCGTAGAGCGGGATCGGCAGAGGTCCGCAGGGTATTGGCGTCGACTCGGAGCGAAGCAGCTTTGGCGGCGAAGAGACTATCGAGGTTTGCTTCGATAGGAAGCGGTTCTGACTCGGGGGACCAGTTTCCAGTTTGCAGGGCTTGGCTAACCCAAGTATGCCGGGCGGTCCAGACCGATGCCGCTGCGGTGATGGCAGCGTGTAGGTCGGGCAGTCGCTCCTCCACGTCAGCCCGTGTTGGCACATCCAGAACGTTTAGATCGACAGCCTGCACCTTCCCTAGAGCGTTCATGCGCGCAAGCGTGGCGGCTTGCGCATCCGCCGTGGCGCTGTCGGCGACAAATGCCGCGAAACGCCGCATGCGCTCCGAGGCATCCGTTGAATAAGGTTGCTGGCAGAGTACGCAGTAAGCGTCCGGTTCCAGGTGCGGGAAGGGATGTTCAGGGTATGCCGTCTGCTGAGAGAAAGCCTCAGCGGCTCGGTACATCGTTTGCCAGAGTTCAGCTCCTGTGCCTTCCAGCAGCGTGGCGGTGGGTGAGGACGTTACCGGCAACTCCATGGCGTTCAGTGTGTCTCGATCCTGAAGACGCGCTTGCGCCAGTTGCATGGCGAGATGCGCGGTTTTTTCCGTTGTAATCAGTTCCTTTGCCCGTGCTATGGCACGATCATTCACCCAGCGCTGGACTTCCTCGGCTCGACGCTGCGCCTGGTCCAAGCGTGTCGCCAAACGTTCCAAGGCCAGCGCCTGCGGCACAGGATCGCTTTCCAGTAATGTCCGCTTCAGAAACTCCAGTCGCCGGAGTTCATCGTCACCGACCGTCCCTAATCGAGCAAGCACGGCGCGGTCCGAGTCCCCACCTAATTTGGCGATGTAGCGGCCGACTTCGGTGTCACCCTTCAGCGGTTCGAATTGCCGGGTATCCAGAGCCAAGGCATTGCGTTCGGTCCCAATCCGTGCCTGTAAATCACGCTGAAGTAGGACCAGGCGCGTCAGATGAGTGAGTCCGTAGGGCTGAAATGCAGGGGTCCCTTCCGCGTCGATGTAGTCATTGGCACAGGCCGCGTCGTAGACCGAGACCGAACTCAAATGCAAATGGGCCGGCCCGTTCTGGACCCAACGTGCGGTTTCCGGAGTGCCATCCACCAAAATGGCGAAATCTGCTGATGGCAGTCTAGCTGGGGTTGCCGCCCCAAAAGCGTCGGGCAGGACCTCCACCCGATGCCGAGCGTTGCAGGCATTCTTGAAGACGCGGGCGTAGCCGGATTTGCCGGCGCCGTTATGACCAAAGAAAATGGTCATGCCCTCCGGTGCGAGGTCAAAGGCACGACCGGACGGGAAGCCGTTTACCTGGTCTAGCCCCGAGACACCCACCAACCGCACGGTTGCGCCACTTCCGGCGCCTGGTACGTCGTCCAGCGTGAATGGCCGTGCTCCCCCCGTGGTTGCGTCTTCCCGTTCTTGCTCGCGAACCATTCGCAGAATGGTCTCGATGTCATCTTGGGTTAGTTCGGCCCGGGCAAATATCCGGCGCAGTGCTTCCTGCTGCCAGGGTCTGAGTCCGCCGGCCCACCCAATAATCTCGTCCAACAATGGCATATCCGTCTCCTTTCCAGATCCGCCGATTAAAGGCCGCGCCCAGTTGGATGGCAAGTGGCCAGCGCCTTCGAGGTGCTTCGCCGTGTTCCGTTTGCCTGCCTTCCTGACCGCCACCCTAGTGGCTTGTCCGGTCGTGACGCTACACGGGCAGAATTTCTGCATGCTGGCCAGTATCAAGCCGCTCTAAAGTCCGCTACCGGAAAGCGCTGTTTAGCGGTGAGAGACGGGGAAAGTGCGGAAGCTACTACCGACGCAAGCGATGTGGTGAGCAGTCCTCAGGTATGTGCGAAATTGCACTCCTCTTGACCACCAATTTGGGTTGGCGTTGACCACGGATTGCGTTCAACTTGACCAGGGCGTGTCACTGTCACGACCGTCAGAGAACGGCCAAAAACGGACACCGCCAACCCGTTGGAAAAAAAACTGAGCGTTGCTTTCCGTTAAGTTTGGTAGTTGCAAGCCCCGTTCAGGAAGAATTGCTCGATCAACGCCGCCATACCTGCGCGTGCGATACGGCCGCGGCGCTCGGCGTCTACCAGGCCGAAGATCAAGGAGGAGAAGATTTCGGTAAGCGCCGGGGCACCGATATCGATACGGAATACGCCCAGTTTTTGCCCGCGGAGAAAGAACTCGTCCAGCGTTTCCGAGTAAGGCAGCCATCGGCAGCCGCCTGCATCTAAATCAAACGTGTCCGGGCGCCACTGGAATGAGAGGAATACCAACAACTCCCTGTGAATCAAATGGCCTTCGATCAGACGATGCAATGCGTCCAAGGGCGCCGCCTCAAGATCGGCATCGGCAATGACCCTATAAATAACCACCGAACCATGATTCAGAAGCATCTCGATCAGGTTGTCGCGGGTGCCGCAAAACCTGTTGAGCGTCGCCTTGCTGACCCCCGCTGCCTGGGCTATTTCTTTGAACGTGGCTCGCGGGTGGTCAACGATGGCGATCGCCAGGGCCTTCAGCAATTTCTCATCGGCAGCAGTTAAATCCATCGGTCACTCTTTATCTATCGCGGGCAGATGCGGGTATTTTGCCTAGAACACTCATTTTTCTCAAAGAGGATACTAGCTTTGTTCACACCAAAATCAAATGAGTCAATATTGACTTATTTGATTTTTGCGTGGATCATGCGCGGCTTCGACTACGTACTGGCTTCGCGCTTGGGTGAGATATGAACAAATTCCGCGAATGGATCACTTTTTCCGTGATCTCCTATTTGATCGCCGTGACCCTGGTTGGCTGCGACAAGCCCGAAGAGCAACGGGAAGAGGCGCCAGCGCGTGAAGTCGATGTGCTCAGCGTGAAGACCGAGCCCTTCACAGTGTTCGCCGAGCTACCAGGGCGCATCGAGCCGGTGCGTGTCGCCGAGGTGCGCGCGCGGGTGGCGGGGATCGTGCTCAAGCGCACCTTCGAGGAAGGGGCCGACGTGAAGGCCGGTGACGTGCTGTTCCAGATCGACCCTGCGCCGTTCAAGGCGGCCCTGTCGCGGGCGGAAGGTGAACTGGCTCGCGCCGAGGCGCAGCTGTTCCAGGCTCAGGCGATGGTTCGCCGTTACGAACCACTGGTGAAGATCGACGCCGTCAGCCAGCAGGATTTCGACAACGCCATGGCCGCTCTGCAGAGCGCCCAGGCCGACAAGCGCTCGGCCCAGGCCAATGTCGAAACTGCCCGCCTGGACCTGGGTTATGCCGAGGTTCGCGCCCCCATCGCCGGGCGTATCGGTCGCGCCCAGGTCACCGAAGGGGCTCTGGTAGGCCAGGGCGAAGCCACGCTGCTGGCACGTATCCAGCAACTCGATCCGGTGTACGCCGACTTCACCCAGCCTGCTGCCGATGCCCTGCGCCTGCGCGCGGCAATCGCCGAGGGCAAGGTTGCCGGTGCGAGCGACCAGCCGCTGTCGCTGCGTGTCGACGGTACCGATATCGAGCGCAAGGGCACGCTGCTGTTCACCGATATCTCGGTGGATCGCAGCACCGGGCAGATCGCCCTGCGAGGCCAGTTCGACAACCCCGAGGGCGTGCTGCTGCCGGGTATGTACGTGCGTGTGCGCACACCGCAAGGGCTCGACCAGAACGCCATCCTGGTGCCGCAACGTGCCGTGCAGCGTTCGGCTGACGGCCAGGCCAGCGTGATGCTGCTGGGGGAGGGCGATACCGTCGAGGCGCGCCAGGTCACCACCGGTGCCATGCAGGGCTCGCGCTGGCAAATCAGCGAGGGCCTGCAGGTCGGCGACAAGGTGATCACCAGCTCGCTGGCGGCTATCCGTCCGGGCGCCAAGGTCATCCCCCGCGAGCAAGATGCCGCCGAAGCCGCTCCACAGTCCCAGGTGCAGTAAGCCGGAGAACCTCTCATGTCCCTGTTTTTCATCCGGCGCCCCAATTTCGCCTGGGTAGTCGCCCTGTTCATCTCGCTGGGTGGCCTGCTGGCCATCCCGTTCCTGCCGGTGGCGCAGTACCCCAACGTGGCGCCGCCGCAGATCACCGTGACCGCCACCTATCCCGGCGCTTCGGCGCAGGAGCTCACCGACTCGGTGACCAGCGTCATCGAGGAAGAACTCAACGGCGCCAAGAACCTGCTGTACTTCGAGTCCACCAGCAACGCCAACGGCATCGCCGAGATCACCGTCACCTTCCAGCCAGGGACCGACCCCGAACTGGCCCAGGTTGACGTGCAGAACCGTCTGAAGAAGGCCGAGGCACGCATGCCGCAGGCCGTGCTGACGCTCGGCATCCAGACCGAGCAGGCCACCGCCGGCTTCCTGCTGATCTATGCGCTGAGCTACACCGATGGCGACAAGGACGCCAACGTCACGGCGCTGGCCGATTACGCCGCGCGCAACATCAACAACGAAATCCGTCGCGTGAACGGCGTCGGCAAGCTGCAGTTCTTCGCCTCCGAGGCGGCCATGCGCGTGTGGATCGATCCGCAGAAGCTGGTCGGCTACGGCCTATCCATCGATGACGTGAACAACGCCATCCGCGCGCAGAACGTGCAGGTGCCGGCCGGTGCCTTCGGCAGCACGCCGGGTTCCAGCGAGCAGGAGCTGACGGCGACCCTGGCGGTCAAGGGTACCCTGGACAACCCGCAGGAATTCGCCGCCATCGTGCTGCGTGCCAACCAGGACGGCTCGCGCCTGACCCTGGGCGACGTGGCGCGCATCGAGGTCGGCAGCCAGGACTACAACTTCGGCTCGCGCCAGGACGGCAAGCCCGCCGTTGCCGCCGCCGTGCAGCTGTCGCCCGGTGCCAACGCGATCCAGACCGCCGAGGCGGTCAAGCAGCGTCTGACCGAGCTGTCGGCCAACTTCCCGGACAACGTCGAGTTCTCCGTGGCGTACGACACCTCGCGCTTCGTCGACGTGGCGATCGACAAGGTCATCATGACCCTCATCGAGGCCATGGTGCTGGTGTTCCTGGTGATGTTCCTGTTCCTGCAGAACGTGCGCTACACCCTGATCCCGTCCATCGTCGTGCCGGTGTGTCTGCTCGGTACGCTGACCTTCATGTACCTGCTTGGCTTCTCGGTGAACATGATGACCATGTTCAGCATGGTGCTGGCCATCGGCATCCTGGTGGACGACGCCATCGTGGTGGTGGAGAACGTCGAGCGGATCATGGCCGAGGAAGGCCTGGCGCCGGTGCCGGCGACCATCAAGGCGATGGGGCAGGTGTCCGGGGCGATCATCGGTATCACCCTGGTGCTGTCGGCGGTGTTCCTGCCGCTGGCCTTCATGGCCGGCTCGGTGGGGGTGATCTACCAGCAGTTCTCGCTGTCGCTGGCGGTGTCGATCCTGTTCTCGGGCTTCCTCGCGCTGACCTTCACCCCGGCGCTGTGCGCCACGCTGCTCAAACCGATCCCCGAAGGCCATCACGAGAAGACCGGTTTCTTCGGCTGGTTCAACCGCAAGTTCACCGCCCTGACCGGCCGCTACACCAAACTCAACGGCAAGCTGGTGCCGCGCGCCGGGCGGGTGATGTTCATCTACCTGGGCGTGGTGGTGCTGATGGGTTTCTTCTACCTGCGCCTGCCGGAATCCTTCGTGCCGGTGGAAGACCAGGGCTACATGATCGTCGACATCCAGTTGCCGCCAGGCGCCACCCGTGAGCGCACCTCGGCCACGGGTGAGGAGCTGGAAGAGTTTCTGATGGCCCGCGAGGCCGTGCAGACGTCCTTCCTGGTCCTCGGCTTCAGCTTCTCCGGCATGGGTGAGAACGCGGCCATTGCCTTCCCGCTGCTCAAGGACTGGTCCGAGCGAGATTCTTCGCAGTCGCCGGAAGCCGAGTCGGCTGCGGTCAACCAGCACTTCGCCAACCTCGATGACGGCGCGATCATGGCGGTGCCGCCACCGCCGGTCGAAGGCCTGGGCAACTCGGGTGGTTTCGCCCTGCGCCTGCAGGACCGCGCCGGCCTTGGCCGCGATGCCCTGTTGGCAGCGCGCGATGAAGTGCTGGGCAAGGTCAACGGCAATCCGAAGTTCCTCTACGCCATGATGGAAGGTCTGGCCGAGGCGCCGCAGCTGCGCCTGGTGATCGACCGTGAGCAGGCGCGCACGCTGGGAGTCAGCTTCGAAGCGATCAGCAGCGCGCTGTCCACTGCGTTCGGCTCGTCGGTGATCAACGACTTCGCCAACGCCGGCCGCCAGCAGCGCGTGGTGGTACAGGCCGAACAGGCCGAGCGCATGACACCGGAAAGCGTCCTGCGCCTGCATGTGCCCAACGACAGCGGCAGCCTGGTACCGCTGAGTGCTTTCGTCACCACGAGCTGGGAAGAAGGCCCGGTGCAGGTCGCGCGTTACAACGGTTACCCGTCGATCCGCATTGCCGGTGACGCCGCGCCCGGCGTGAGCACTGGCGAGGCGATGCTCGAACTGGAGCGCATCGCTGCCGAGCTGCCCGAAGGTATCGGTTACGAGTGGACCGGGCTGTCGTATCAGGAGCGGGTCGCCAGCGGGCAGGCGACGATGCTGTTCGCCCTGGCCATCACCGTGGTGTTCCTGCTGCTGGTGGCGCTCTACGAGAGCTGGGCGATCCCGCTGACGGTGATGCTGATCGTGCCGGTCGGCGCACTCGGCGCGGTACTGGCGGTGACTGCTATCGGCCTGCCCAACGACGTGTACTTCAAGGTCGGCCTGATCACCGTGATCGGCCTGGCGGCGAAGAACGCCATTCTCATCGTCGAGTTCGCCAAGGACCTGTGGGAAGACGGCTACTCGCTGCGCGATGCTGCTGTCGAAGCCGCGCGCCTGCGTTTCCGCCCGATCATCATGACCTCCATGGCGTTCATGCTCGGCGTGGTGCCGCTGGCCATCGCCACTGGCGCCGGCGCTGCGAGCCAGCGCGCACTGGGCACCGGGGTGCTGGGCGGGATGCTCAGCGCGACCATGCTCGGGGTGATCTTCGTGCCGATCTTCTTCGTCTGGGTGCTGTCGCTGCTGCGCACCAAACCTCAGCAAACCGACAACCATCCCCTGCATAAAGCGGAGTAATGCGATGACCTCTCACTTCATGCTCCGTCGCGCTCTGCTGCCCCTGGCCATCGCCGCCCTGGCGGGTTGTTCGCTGGCCCCGACCTACGAGCGCCCGCAGGCACCGGTCGCGTCGCACTGGCAAGCCGCCGACGCGGAGGGCACCCGTGCCCAGGCGCTGGACTGGCAGACCTTCATCGTCGATGCCGACTTGCGCCGCGCGGTGGATACGGCGCTGAGCAACAACCGCAGCCTGCGCCAGGCGCTGCTGGATATCGAAGCTGCGCGTGCCCAGTACCGCATCCAGCGTGCTGATCGCCTGCCTTCGATCAACGCCAATGCCAGCGGCAACCGCCAGCGCCTGCCTGCCGATCTGTCGCAGACCGGGCGCTCGGAAGTGACCAGCAACTATCAGGTCGGCCTCGGCCTCGCGGAGTACGAAGTCGACCTGTTCGGCCGCGTGCGCAACCTCTCCGAGGCCGCGCTGGAGACCTACCTGGCGACCGAGGAGGCGACCCGTGCCACGCAGATCAGCCTGGTTGCCGAGGTCATCCAGGCCTACCTGACCCGCGATGGTGCGCTACGCCGCATGGCCCTGGTCGAACAAACCCTGGACAGCCGCATGGCCTCGCTGGAGCTGGTCAGCCAGCGCCGTGCAGCGGGGGCCGCCACCGCCCTGGATTACCAGGAAGCGGTCGGCCTTGCCGAACAGGCTAGGGCCGAGCGCGAGAGCACCGAACGCCAGTTACGCCAGGCGGACAACGCCCTGGTCCTGTTGCTCGGCACGCCAGATGCCGCTCGCCTGCTGCCCGCGACGCCCCGCGACGACCTGATGGTGCTGCAGGACATCGCCCCCGGCACCAGCTCGGAACTGATCGAACGGCGCCCGGACATTCTCGCCAGCGAGCACCGCCTCAAGGCGCGCAATGCCGATATCGGTGCAGCTCGCGCCGCGTTCTTTCCCCGGATCAGCCTGACCGGTTCGGTGGGCAGCTCCAGTGCCGAGTTGTCCGGATTGTTCGATGGCGGCTCGCGGGCCTGGAGCTTTGCCCCGACGCTGTCGCTGCCGATCTTCGCCGGTGGCCGCAACCGCGCCAACCTGGACCTCGCCGAAGTGCGCCAGGACGCGGCGGTGGCCGACTACGAAGGCACCATCCAGACCGCCTTCCGCGAAGTGGCCGATGCCCTGGCCGCCACCGACACCCTGCGCCGCGAGGAGGCTGCCCGCCAGGCTCTGGCCGGTTCCAGCGAGGCTGCGATGGCCCTGGCTAAGGCGCGTTACGAGGGCGGCGTGGACGACTACCTGCGTTATCTTGACGCCCAGCGCAGCACCTTTAGCAACCAGACCACACTAATTCAAATCAGCACGGAACGGCAGATTGCGCTGGTTGACCTGTTCAGGTCTCTGGGCGGTGGCTGGGGCCAAACTGAACCGATGGCCGGGATCGGCGCTGAGTGAGCAAAGCCAGGAGTCCTGCATCCGAAGACCGGACTCTGGCTCCATCACCGGTGAGCTACTGGTCATCGACGGGGCAATCGTCTGATCGAGAATAAGACTGTCTGACGACTGGCAGGCCTATGGATTATTGGTGGCAGCAGCTAACGGCTCTATAAAGAGCTGCAAAAAATCACTGTAACGCATGATTGACTGACTGCTTCTGGCCGGTTTCTGCCTGTTGCGTCTCTGCTGCCCACTGGCCAAGTCGGATGCACGCGGTGGTCAGTACCAATGCAATTGACTGGTCAAATGGGTGCAATTGCGCAGGTATGGACTTCAAGCCCCAATTTCCTGGAAAAGAGGTTCTTTCTATGGACATCCGACATCAGAGATTGAGTAGCGGAATGTCTGAGCTGAAGTCATGTCCATGGCTGTTCTTCTTTCCTTTACATCGATGACCTCTGCAGGGATCAGTTCGCCTGGAGCCAGCACCCGGCCGGGATAGCGCAGGACACACAATTGCAGGGC
>NZ_JAPDCD010000065.1:0-15346 GCF_027705695.1 Aeromonas sp. QDB62
GAGCCGGCTGGAATGACGACTATCGGGCTCAGTTATTCTTTGGTTAAAATATCAACAAAGTGTGCTCCCGCCCTGGGTATGCAACCAGCGACGCTCAAAACCGCTCGTATATTCGGCAGCAAGAGCACCATATTCACGTAATCCTGTACGTTTGGCTCGCATGATTTTGACTGCAAAAACAGTTAATGGTGCCAAAACCAGGACGAGTCCGACCGCAACCAGCAAGGCGATTTCCGGCTTGTAATCAGTAAGTACCGCGCCATCATGCAAAATTCGATTGGATATATAACCTGCAAACTGGACGCCAAATACGGTAAGCAAAGGGGAATAGGCATAGGCTGACGCCCCCAGAAAACCGAGCCCCGCGTTGCGATCAGGATGAGTTGGGATGAGAGCAAGAGGAAGGCGTGACAACTGCCATAACAAGCGACTCCAGATAAAGATGCGATAAAACCAGCGCAGTATCAGGAACTGGGTAATGGGAATACTGATCCAGAAAAACCAGATACCGGCAAAGGAGAAACTTTCCTGGCCATTACGCAGTGAGCTATACCAAGCCGACGCATCCAGCACGAAGGTGTGGGTACGAACGAAATAGCCACTGGAGAATACAAGCACCAGCAGGAGTAATTCGGCGATCACAGAGTTGCGCCAAACCATGGCATTGCTTATTGCGCGATGAAAGCTTGCCAACGCATGATCGGGGATCAGTCTCCGCTCTAAAAACTGCGCCAGAATACCGCGGATCCGCTGATGTACAATCAGCTCAGCAAAGATCAACAGCGGGACACAGACAAGAAATCGGCTTTGAGATTCAATATCCAGCAGAAAAGGAACCGCAACGCCGCTACCAAACAAGGTACCTTCCCAGGCACTCAGCACGAATAGAGGTAACCAGCAGATGCCGCTTAGCACCAAAATGCGTAATTGAAGATGGGAAGTAACATCGCCAAGATGGGCGCGATTTAACAACTGATACAGCGGGCCGCCCAGCACCAGAGAGAAGGTCTCCAGCTCGGGTC
Organism: Aeromonas sp. QDB62; assembly: GCF_027705695.1. NCBI lineage: Bacteria > Pseudomonadati > Pseudomonadota > Gammaproteobacteria > Aeromonadales > Aeromonadaceae > Aeromonas > Aeromonas sp. QDB62. Next base: position 1,023 of record NZ_JAPDCD010000065.1, read on the forward strand.
GGGAGGAAGCAAGATCTTCAGCAGGTTGATGCGAAGACATGATGGCTTACCTTATTGGCTGTGGTTGACGAGACCAGACGCTTCTCTGCGTAACCCTCTGACAATGCAGAGATATCCTCTCAGGGACAGTCAGCCCCCTGGCACCTCTAGATATAGCTCGCCGCCAAGGCACTTGGCAACAGATAACTATCTTTTCCAGCTTTTATTCTGGACACTATTTTTGACACATTTATTAGAGGCAGCTTCCGACTCTAATGTACTGGTGAGTGCTACTGAAAAAAAGTAGGCATTTTATGATTTATACTTACTTAATTAATTTAAGAAAAATAAATGCCATGCCCCTCAAACCTAATAATACTTAGTAAGTGTTGCTATCATTTAATCAGCATCCAAATATAAACCTCATTAACTGACAAGTATTTTTATACATGGTTATTTTTAATTTAATCAGTCGCTGGTTATAATTAACATTTATTCGCAGACATAAATACATTGAGGGTAATAATAGTGAATACCTCTGATGCATCCATTTACAGCACCTCAACCTTTACCTTGATAATCCCGTCACGAATATTGCCGATGGAGCTAAAAGCCGATTTGGAGAGATCGATAATACGTCCGTTTTTGAAGGCGCCGCGGTCATTGACCTTGACCACTACGCTCTTGCCGTTGGCGAGGTTGGTGACCCGCACCATGGCGCCAAAGGGCAATTCCATATGGGCAGCGCTATTGAGGTTGTTGCGATAGGGCTCGCCGCTGGCAGTCTTTTTACCGTGATAGCGGTCGGCATAATAGCTGGCATAACCGGTCTCGCTATAGCCGCGCCAGCTGCCGCCGTGACTCTCGTCATAACGGCTGCTACAGGCCGCCAGCAGCAGACAAAGAGATAACAGCAGCCCTTTCTGGATATGTTGCACCTTTCCCCTCTCCTCTTTTCGCTCTGCGCTATTTTTACTCTTCGATGCGACCGGTGACGCTGGCTGCACGTTTGCAGGCGGGATCTCACCTTGTCATAGGTCCAAGGCACTCGCCATGTTACTCGCCTTGTTGTCAGGCAGCAGCGACGGTGCGGCTACTTTGCCATATCTCTCATGCAAAAAGGGAGGCAAATGCCTCCCTTTCAACTATTTACCCGTCATCCCGTGTCGGAATGGGCCAGAAACTGATCAGGCAATCAGCTTGTCATCGCTAAAACCGAAGCCACGCAGGCCCACCACATGCACGTGTTCGTGCTTGCCCTGCACTTTACGGATGAGCTTGTAGGTGGTGCCCTTCTCCGGGCTGATGTTCTCGGGCGCGGCGATAAGCAGCTGCATATCCTGCCGCTCGCACAGCTCGAACAGGGTGGCGATGGATTTGCCATCCAGACGGGCCGCTTCGTCGAGGAACAACAGACGGCAGGGAGCGATATCCTTGCCGCGCAGACGGCGGGACTCCTCCTCCCAGCTGATCAGCACCATCAAGAGGATGGCCTGACCGGTACCGATCGCTTCGCCGGTAGAGAGCGCGCCGCTCTCGGCACGCAGCCAGCCATCGGCCCCGCGCTGCACCTCGATCTCCAGCTCCAGATAGTTGCGATAGTCGAGCAGCACGTCGCCCATCACCTGATAGCTGCGATCCCCCTGCTCTACTTGCGGGTTCAGGCGCTGGAACAGCTTGGCCATCGCCTCGGAGAAGCTGAGCTCCTTGTCGGCGAACAGATCGTTGTGCATGGCGGTTTGATCGGCCAGCGCCGTCAGCAGACGGGTATGAGCCTCGCGGATGTTGACGTTGAGGCGCACCCCGCGCACCAGACCGAAGGCGATGTTCTGCAAGCCCTGGTTGAGCACCCGGATGCGGTTCTGCTCGCGACGGATGATGTTGGTGATCTTGGCCGCCACCTCGTGGGAGGAGAGCGACAGATGGGTTTCCCGCTGCTTGAGCTCGTCGGCGAGCCGCGCCAGCTCGATCTCCATCTCCTCGATCGCCTCCACCGGATCATCCGAGCGGATGATGTCGTTGCGGATGCGATCTTTCAGGTAACGGTAGACCTGCACGTAGAAGGCGACCTTCTGCTCGGTGCTGCGGTTGCCCTCGGAGAGACGCAGCGCATCGCGCAGGGCCTCGTCGTGAGCCACCGCCACCCGCAGGGCGCCGAGCGCCTTGTCCGACATGGAGCGCAGCTCGTCGCTGTCGAGGTACGCCAGCTCGCGCTTGTTGAGGCGCTTCTCGACGTCGGTCTCCCGTGCCAGTCGCACCACCCGCGACCAGCTCGCCTTGTGGCCCACCAGGGATTTACGGGCGCCGTAGTAATCCTTGCCTTCCAGCTTGAGACGACCACCAAGGGATTCGATCTCGCGCTTGGTGACCTGCAATTGGGCCTCGGCGCTGGTGCGACGGGAACGGGTGCGGATCAGCAGCTCTTCAATCTCTTTCTTGTGGGCGCGGGACTTCTCTTCCATGTCGTCAGAGAGGGTCAGCCCCATGGCCGCCAGCTCCTGCTCGAACTCGGTCAGGGTCTGGCGCTTGGCCTCGACGCTGGAGTTGAGGGCGGTACGCAGCTGCAACGCCTCTGTGTGGCGCTGGGCAATCTGCTTGTGCTGCTCGCCAGCGGTGCGGGCGGCAAGCTCGGCCGCTTTCAGCTTCTCTTTGAGTCGCTCGCTCATCTCGGAGGCCTTGCCCAGCAGGTCTTGTGCATCCTGATAGGCAAAGTGCGGCAGACGGGCCACCAGCTGATCGAGGGCGTAGCAACGGCGCTTCTGCTCGGCCAGCAGATCGCTCACCTCGTCATAAGCGGCCTGCAGCGCAGCAAGATCCTGTGGATCCTGACGCAGTACCTGCACCATGGTTTCCAGTTTTTCCAGCGACTTGCCGTGTTTGGCGATAAAGGCTTCGGCCTGTTTTAGCGCTTCCACATCGGCGTGAGCCGCCTCGAGGCGGGCCGCCAGCTCTGTCTCGGCAAACAGGTGGGCAAAGGGCAGCATCCCCTGCACCAGCTGGATATGGCGGGTCAACTGGGCGGCGGCCGCTTTGGCATCACTCAGCAGCTTGTCGCACTCACCGATGGCCCCTTGCAGCGCGCGAAGTTCGGCTTGTTTGGCCTGCACTTCGGCCTCGGGGTCGGGGCGGAAGGCGATATCCAGATGCAGGCCGATAAAGTCGCGGAAGTGACCGTAAAGACGGTGGAACTTCTGCTGCTCGAAGGCGGCCTTGGCGTAACCCTCGATGAGCCCTTCGCGCTCAAGGTCGAGCTGCTCGATCCGCTTTTCCCGCGCAGCGCGGCCAAACAGCGGCAACTCGGGGTAGCGGGAGAAGCGCACCTGACGCTTGCTGGTGCGCACCAGCACGGCGTCTCCCAGCTCGTCCGCTTCCACCAGATCCTCGTCAAAGGAGTCGGGGTTGCCCTGAATGAGGTAGATATCCTCCGGGCAATCGTCCAGCTTTTTCAGCCGCTCGATGGCGCCTTCAAGGTCGAGCACCACCAAGGCGCTGCGAGCCGGACCGTAGAGCGCGGAGTAGTAAGGGGCATCGTCGATGGAGATGTCGTCATAGACATCGGAGAGCAGCACGCCCCCCACCTGCTCGGCGATGCGGGCAAGGCGCGGATCGGCCTCGCCAGCGCCCAGTTGCAGGTTGCGAATTTGCAGCTCCAGTGCCTGTTTCTGCGCCGCGATGCGGTTGCTCTCCTGCTCGAACTCGCGCTCCTTGTCGAGCACGCTCTGCATGCCGGAAGAAAGCTCTTCGGCAGTGGCCAGCGGCAGACCGCTCTGCTCGCGCAGCTGCTCGAGCTTTTCAAAGGATTTGAGCCAGCGGGGAGCCAGCTTGGTGAGCTCCGCAATATCACGGCCGAGCTGGACGCCCTGATGCTCGAGGCTGGCGCGGCGCTGGTTCACCTCCGCCTGCTGCTCGGCCAGCTCCTCCTGACGGGTGCGCTGGGCTTCGAGGAAGATCTCCAGCTCATCTTGGCTGGCGATCTGCTGGCCAGAAGCCTGCTGCAGCTCGTCGCGCAGCTTGAAGAGATTCTTCTGGCTTTCGCTCTCTTTCTCGAGGCGAGCCAGCGCGGTGCGCAGCCCCTGCCCCTGCGCGATGCGAGCCTTGTCTTCGATATGACGCTTGAGCAGCGCCTGCGCGGTGGGCCAGGCTGCCTCGCGCACTGTCTCCGGGGCGATACTGAGCAGCAGCGCCAACGCCGCTTCATGCTCGGCCACCGCCGCCTTGGCTAGCGCCAGCTGCTGTTCGGCCCCCAGCACCCGGCTGGTGAGGCTCTGCTCGGCACTGCGGAACTGATGCAAAGTGTCGCTCGCCTGTTCGGCGGTCAGCCCCGGCAGCTCGCACTGCTCGCGGGCATTTTCCAGCGCCTGCACCGCCTGACGATACTGGATGGCGCGGGTCTGCTGAATATCGAGCGCCTGCTGGTAGTCGGCCAACTGGGTCTTGAGGCTGTCTACCTCGGCCTGGGCCAGCTCCTTGCGCTCTTCCACCTCCAGCAGTTGGCCGTGGATCTCCTCCACGATCGCCTGCTGTTGCTCCAGCTTGTCGACCAGCTCCGCCAGATCGGCGCGATACATCTCGATCTTCTTCTGCAGTGCAACAGCTGCCATTACCTTGGCCAGATGCTCGGCGGCAGATTCCAGCTCGTCGGTCAGCAATTTTTCACGGTTGGTAAGCTGCTCCACCTCATCAGCCAGATAGATGGCGCGCTGCTTCTCTTCGGCCAAAAAGCGGCGCTTGTCGGACAGCTCCTGGCGCGCCTTGAGGGCCAGCTCGGAGAGACGGCTCTTCTCGGCGGCGTTGCGTACATAGTCCGCTGCCACATAGTGAGTGGTCTCGGTGATCAGGTTCTTGAACAGATCCCGCTGCCCCTGAGTCTCTTTAATCGCTTCCAGGGTACGGCGGTTTTCATAGATGGCCGCCTCCATATCCGCAAACGCCTTGCGCACCCCTGAGTTCTCCGGCAGCAGGTATTCACGCAAAGAGCGGCTGATGGACGAGGAGATGCCGCCGTAGAGGGAGGCTTCGATCAGGCGATAGAACTTGCCGCGATCCTTCTGATCGCGCAACTTCTTCGGGGTGATGCCGAACTCGAACATGAAGTTGTGATAGTCGGTCACCGTATTGAACTTGGCGACCTTGATGGCCCCCAGCTCGGCGGCGGCCCCTTTCAGATCGGTAAAGGCGCGCACCCGCCCCTTGCCGTCATCCAGTTTTTCCAGCAGCAGATCGGTGGGTTGCAGCTGCTCTGGCACATCCACCAGCGCGAACGGGGTGATGTTGACCTTGTTGTCGCGGTTGGCCACCTGTTCGAGGTGTACGCCGACCCAGATCCGCTGTTCGCGGCTGTTCATCACTTCCAGCAGCGAATAGCAGTGTCCGCGCTGCAGCTTGCCGTAGAGCCCCTTGTCACGGGAGGCGCTACTGGAGCCCGCTTCCGTGGTGTTACGAAAATGCAGTAGCGACTGGTCGGGAATGAGCGCCGCGATAAAGGCCGCCATGGTGGTGGATTTGCCCGCACCGTTGCCGCCAGAGAGGGTGGTGACCAGCTGGTCAAGATCGAAGGTTCGGGCGAAGAAGCCGTTCCAGTTGACCATGGTCAGGGATTTGAACTTGCCTCGCACTGTTTATACCTCCAGATCCAGTTGTTCTTCATCGAGGTCCGCCTCGATATCGTCAAATAGCGAATCGCTGCTCGGCATCTCGTCGTCGTGGAAGATGGCTTCCCCTTCCTGGATCATCCGCAGTTGCACGGCGCGCGGATCTTCATCGGAGCGCACGTCGGCGGCAAAGCGGAACACCGATTCGTTGACCCGGAATTTGTCGCTGTTGCCAAGGGCGGTGATCATGCCAAGGCGGCGCAGGCGACGCATGGAGGTGCGGATCTTCTCCAAGAGCTTCTTCTTGTCGAGATCGGTACCGCCGGAGCGGCTGTTGACCATCCGCAGCAACTGCTTCTCGTCGGCCAGACTCAGCACCTCTTCTTGCAGCTCGCCCATGGCGAACACCCCTTCCGAAGCAAGGCGATCCGGGCTCAGGTAGAGGTAGCAAAGCACCTTGCCCACCAGCATATCGAGCTCGGAGAGCACAGTGGTACCGATGTCGGCACTGGGGCGCGGACGCAGGTAGAAGAAGCCTTCCGGCGCCTTGATCAGCTCCACCTGATAACGGCCATAGAAGATCTCCAGCTCGTTGTGGTACTCCACCAGCGCCGAGTGCTGTTCGAAATCGTCGGCACTGATGTGACGGCCGGAGCGCAAGGCGGTGTCGATGCGCGGAAACAAGGGGTTGGCAATCGCCTCTGCGAGCCGCAGCGGCAAGGGAAACTCAGTATTGATCAATGACATAGGCCTGAACCTTGGATCCAGCTTGGTTAATGGGTTTCCATGCGGGTTGGCGGTGCAGCTCGCGCTCACCGCTGGCATGGCCCAGGCGCACGGCCTGGTCGATCAGAAGACGCGCCACATCGAAATGGGCGTGAGCCGGGTAATCCAGCAGGTATTCGCGCAATACATCGGCCAAATCCAGCTGCTGGCCCTGCTCGGGATAGCGGGCCAGATAGCGCTCGATGCGCTCCGCCAGCTCCTGGTTGATGTCCACCATCTCCATGTACTCCATCTCGAGGGGCACCTCGCCGGTCACCTCCTCGTCGTGGATGGCGATGGTTTCATCGCGCAGCTCCAGCAAACGGGGCTCCTCGGCAATGCGCAGCAGCCAGTTGTGCTGTTCGAAATTGCGGATGGAGTCGCGCAGCCGCTGACTGAAGGCGCGGTTCTTGTCCATGTCGATGGCGTTGCGAATGAACTTGTGGACATGTCTGTCGTAGCGGGACCAGAGCTCGATGCACTGCTGGCCCCAGCTGGTGATGACGTCAAGGCGCCCTTGCAAGGCGTGAGTCAGCTCCTCGACGTGGAACAGATCGTCGCGCCCCTGCGCCGCTTCCTGAATGTTGAGCAGCCCCGCCTGCAGGCGGTGACCGGCGGCATCCAGGGTATCCTGCAGTTCGCGCAGGGTCTGGCCGGTCTCGTGCAGCAGTTTTTCGCAGCTGTGGATGGCATCGACCCAGTTCTGGGTCAGCAGGGCCGCGATCTCGCTTTTGACCTGATTCTGCTGCTCATCCATGGCGCGCTGGGTGAGATCGATGCGCCCCAGCGTCTCCTCCAGCGAGAAGGTGAGCCGTGGCAGCACCTCGGCGTCCCACTGCTCGCGGGTGTTGGTCTCGAGCGCCGCCTTGCGGGCGGTGTCGAGCTCGGCCGCCAAATGCTCGAGCAAGATGGAGAGCTTGATGGAATCGACCTGACGCTGATCGAGAAAGAAGTCGACGATGCCGATCCCAAGACGCGACAGGCGATAGAGGCTCTCCCCCGCCACCATGTCGGTGTTGAAGCGCGACAGCAACTGCTGGCGAATAAGGTCGTTGATGGCGTTGTTGGCGCGACCGGTGAGGGTCTCGTCCATCTGGCCAAAAGCGTTGCTGACATAGCCAAAGGCATCGTGCAGCGCCGCTTCCGACAAGTCCGACTCATCTTCGGACAGTGTCTTGATTGCAATCAGAAAGGCCAGCCGGTCGGTAGGCAGGCTCAGCGCCAACCCCTCCTGCCTGACCCACCCTACTATCTCCGGCAAAGAACGCTCGGGCAGGGTACGGGATGTACTCATCATGACGTTGTCATCTCGTTGTTGTAATTGAGCGCACAAACTCGCGCGCGGCTACATCCGGTAGCATCGAAAAATCAGGCCCCATCAACTGGCGGGTTTCTGCGCCATCACATGGATATAGCGACCCAGGGCGACAAAAGGCTCCTGACGGCAATATTGCTGCTCCATAGCAAGCAGATCGTCGAACTTCTCGACCTGATCCTGCTTGTGACGCATATAGTCGTGGATCACCCGCACCCCGGTCTTGCCGATGATCTTGAGCCCGCCTCGGCCAATCCAGTCATAGACCTGCTCCGGCAACTGCGGATTGGTGGGCGTGAGCGCAGTCTGGCGCTTCTTGCGCAGACCAAGTCGCACATAGTCAAAATTGCCCACCACCAGACTCTGGAACAGAAGACCATGACGGTTATAGAAAAGCAGCGACAGTATGCCCCCGGCATTGACGAAAGGGAACAGACCCAGCAAGGTCTGGCGCGGCTCGGCAAGCCACTCCAGCACCGCGTGGCAGAGCACCAGATCAAAGGTGCCGGTCACGTGTTGTTTCAGATCCTGAATGGGGCAATGGATAAGACGAATGTTGTCTTCCAGCCCCTTCTCGGCGATCTGGCTGCGGGCCAGATCCAGCATCTCGGCGGAGAGATCACACAACTCGACCTGATGACCCATGGCCGCCAGCTTCTGGGCAAAGTAGCCAAAACCGCCCCCCGCATCGAGGATGCGCAACGGCCGGTTGCCAAGGCGCGCCAGGCAGGCTTCGATGTCGCTCCAGACGATGGTGGTGCGAATGCGCCCCTTGGTGGAGTCGTAAATATTGCGGGCGAACTTGTCGGCGCGACCGTCAAAACTCTGATCTTGCTTCAAGAGAAACTCAACTTTGGCCATCCAAAAAAAGAGGGGTATTCTGTCACATCCCGAATTTGCTGAAAACTCAAGGAAGTGTCTGCCGTGTTTGTGATTAAAAAGTGGCTGGGTCAGCTGCTGATGCCGCTCCCCTTCTCCCTCTCCCTGCTGCTTGTCGCCCTGCTGCTGCTCTGGTTCACCCGTTTTCAGAAAACCGGCAAACTGCTGGCCACCCTCTCGCTGCTCATTGTGGCGCTGATGGGGATGCGGCCGGTGAGCTATGAACTGGCCCGCGGGCTGGAGCAGACCTATCCGCCGTTCGAGGTGAGCCAGCATCCCAAGATCGAGGCGATCGTGGTGCTCGGCAACGGCCATGTCAGCGATCCGGCGGTGCCCGAGCGTTCCTGGCAGAACAATATCGCCTTGGCTCGCACCCTCGAAGGGGTGCGTCTCGCCCAGGCCTATCCCGACGCCGAGCTGATCTTTTCGGGTTATGTATCGGGGGATCCCCTGTCGAATGCCGAGGTCAACGCCCGGATGGCGATGAGCCTCGGCATTCCCCGCGCGCGGATGACGTTGTTTGAAAACAACAAAGACACTCATGACGAAGCGGTCAGTATCAGTCGCCACCTGAAAGGAAAAGAGGTGGCATTGGTCAGTTCTGCCACCCATTTGCCCCGGGCCATGGCGCTCTATCAGGGTCAGGGACTCAATGCCGTGCCGGCCCCCACCGACTACACCGCCAAGCAGAGCCAGGTGCCTCAGCCGCTCTACAGTTATTTACCCAAAGGGCGTTATTTGATGTATTCCGAAGCTGCCATCCACGAATGGATTGGGGTATGGTGGGCTCGCTTGCGAGGGCAGGTTAACGAATGAGCAATCAAGCGATTCATTCCTGATTTGGATCAGGAAAGCGAAAAAAAATTACGTCATTTGCCGCCGGGTCAGCTATCTTGGGCTCGGTTCAATTCATATAATGTCGCGCAATCAAATGCCTAGGAGATATACAAGATGAGACAGCACCTGGTAATGGGTAACTGGAAACTGAACGGCACCAAAGCTTCTGTTGAAGCTCTGATCAAAGGACTGACCCCGGCTGCTGCCGCTCATCCTTCTGTACAAGTCGCCGTCTGCCCGCCGGTTATCTTTTTGGGTCTGGTTGAGCAACTGACCGCTGGCAGCAAGATTGCCTACGGTGCCCAGAACGCTGACGTTCACGAGTCTGGTGCCTTCACCGGCGAAAATGCCCCCTCCATGCTGAAAGCCTTCGGTTGCACCTACTCCCTGGTCGGTCACAGCGAGCGCCGTACCCTGCACGCAGAGACTGACGACGTGGTTGCGGCCAAGTACGAAGCGATCCAGAAAGGCGGCCTGATCCCGGTTCTGTGCATCGGTGAGACCCTGGAGCAGTTCGAAGCTGGCGTGACCAAGAACGTGGTTGAGACCCAGCTGAAAGCCGTTATCGACCGTTGCGGCATCGCCTCCTTCAACAACGCCGTTGTTGCTTACGAGCCGGTATGGGCCATCGGTACTGGCAAGACTGCCACTCCGGAGATCGCTCAATCCGTTCACGCTCACATCCGTCAGTACCTGGCCGGTTTTGATGGCGCCGTTGCTGCCAAAGTACAGATCCTGTACGGCGGTTCCGTCACTGGCGCCACTGCAGCCGATCTGTTCGGTCAGCCGGACATCGACGGTGGCCTGGTCGGTGGTGCGTCCCTGAAAGTGGACGACTTCTCCCAGATCATCGCTGGCGCTGCCAAGTAATTTCACATTACTGGCAAAGAGAGGGGCACGTCCCCTCTCTTGTATCGCTTTTCCTATGGCGGCCCCCGCATCCCATACGAAAGCCGATATAGTAAAAGTGGCTTGTCTATTTCCAAACATTCGTATTTGACAACTCAGATCCAGAGGCACTCATGACCAAACAAATCAAACGTATTGGTGTTTTGACCAGTGGTGGCGACGCACCCGGTATGAACGCAGCCATTCGCGCCGTGGTTCGCGCCGGTTTGCATCATGGCCTGGAAGTTTACGGTATTTATGATGGCTACCTCGGCCTGCATCAGGATCGCATCGTCAAGCTGGAGCGTCACAGCGTCTCCGACGTGGTGAACCGTGGTGGTACTTTCCTGGGTTCTGCCCGTTTCCCTGCCTTCAAAGACCCCGCAGTGCGCGCCGAAGCGATCGAAAACCTGAAAAAGCACAGCATCGACGCCTTGGTGGTGATCGGTGGTGACGGCTCCTACATGGGTGCCAAGAAGCTGACCGAAGAGGGTTTCCCCTGCATCGGCCTGCCGGGCACCATCGACAACGACATCGCCGGTACCGACTTCACCATCGGTTTTGATACCGCCCTGAACGTGGTCGTTGACGCCATCGACCGTCTGCGCGACACCTGCAGCTCCCACCACCGTATCTCCGTGGTCGAGATCATGGGTCGCCACTGTGGCGATCTGGCCATGTCTGCCGCCGTTGCCGGTGGTGCCGAGTACGTGATCGTGCCGGAAGTGGCTTTTGACAAGGACAAGCTGCTGCAACAGATCAAAGAAGGTGAAGTAAAAGGCAAGAAGCACGCCATCATCACCATCTGCGAGCACGTCACCGATGTGAACGCCCTGGCCAAAGACATCGAAGCCCTGACCGGCCGTGAAACCCGCGCCACCATCCTGGGCCACATCCAGCGTGGCGGTGCCCCGACTGCTCGTGACCGCATCATGTCCAGCCGTATGGGTGCTTACGCCGTTGAGCAGCTGCTGGCTGGCCACGGTGGTCGCTGCGTCGGTATCCAGCGCAACGAGCTGGTACACCACGACATCATCGACTGCATCGAGAACATGAAGCGCCCGTTCGATCAGGAGCTCTACAATCTCTCCACCACCCTGTTCTAAGCCACGCGGCTTTTTACCGGTTGTTGATGATAGAAACCCTCCATCGGAGGGTTTTTTTATATCTCACGCAAGCTGATGCATCGGCACAGTGTACCGCCCTCACCCTGCAGGTTGCCTTGAATCCCAGCTCTTGCGCCGTCTGACTGATCGTTAGCCTTCCCCTCCTCGCTCCAACCGGTTTCAGCCAAAGAGACAGTTCCGATATTGCCGTGGATGTTTTATCACTGTTGAACCGGCTTGTGGTGGCCTGCTTCTGTGCTGACCCTGAAACGAGCTTGTTCAGCCTCCTCGTCATACACCGCTGTGTGTATCTCAATCTTGTAGACGATATTCAGATATCTGAATCGCCCCCAGTTCCCCAACCATGATCCGGCCCAGCTCTTGCGTTGCAATCACATGACTTATGCCAAATGCATCGGCCACACAGATCGCTGTTCGAGACCAGCCAGACCAGCCACAGAGTAAGCCTCTGGCTTAATGCACACCTAAGCCTTGCTGCCACCTTGTCTATTCGTCCACCGGCCGGTGCAATTGGCGCTGATAAAACAGCCAACTGCCAATCCGTATCCCCCCAATCCATGGCTCGCCCCCCTGTAAAACGGAGTGTTGCTGTAAAAATACGGAGACATCGGCCTGATAAAGTCATGGGGCGACAAGGGTTGGCAACCAGATTGCCTCCACCAACTTTTTTTGGATGAGCTATCTGCGTCAGACATCGTCAAATCATAACCAGATGCACTTTTGATGGCCTTCATGACACAGTTACGAGGGAGATAACTTCTAAAACCCTATTTAAGCCCCATATAAAACCCACCTAAAAATAAATTAGCAAAACAATAAGACATTGAATTTAAACAAAATAATTGAAACGACTGGATCTTCGATGGGTCAAACGTCGCAACGGGCGATAAAATCAGCGCAACATGTCAAAAATGACCACCTCGACATCGCTGACGCGCAAAGTCGCCATTTTATCAACTTTACCCTTGTTTTAACCCCCTGTTATGGTATCTTGACAACATCAACCAACAACCTGGGGAGAGAAAAATGAAAGAGTTTGTCGTTACTGCCGTTTTCACGGTGTTTTTCACCCTGGTTGCTGTCTCTCTGCCCTCACTGTCACAGTTCTGAGCCGGATAGAGAGGCATCAATCCGGACTGGCCTTATCTGGCATGTCTGTTTAATCGCCACCAACTGGCGCTTTTCAGTGACAACGCCGAGATGGTCAACATAGATATGATTTCATCACGTTGACGCTGTTTCTTTCGCCACAAGGGTGTAACCAGGATGGTTTAACCACACTCTGTTTGGCCTGATGGAGTAGAACCAGCAGCAGATCATATCCGGGGGGAGCCAGGCTCCCCTTTTTGTTACCCGCCATTTGACAACCCCCTGCCCCGGCAGCCACAACAGGCTGCCATCCGTCACAAGGCCCATGCCCACGGCAGTTGTTTTCCCCTCCTGTGCTCTCCATTCAACACAGCAAAATCCGTCAGCAACCTCTTGTGCACTCCTTTCTCTGATATCTGTCCGCCAGATATAAAAAAGCCCCCGCCATCATGGCAGGGGCTCGCGTTACGCAGTTTCAGCTCAAGGCTGTGTTAGCTCAGCGCTGTTTTTGTTCAACTCAAAGCTGTTATGCCTTGTTCCAACGCTCTGGGTCATATTCCGGGCTGAAGCGGTCAACAATGACAGCACAGGCCGCATCACCGGTAATATTGAGGGAGGTGCGGATCATGTCGAACAGACGATCCAGCGCAAACAGCAGCGGCAACCCTTCGATGGGGATCCCGGCTGCCAGCAGCACGGCAACCACCAGGAAGCTTGGGCCCGGCACACCGGCCTGACCGATCGCCCCCAGGGTGGAGGTCACGATGATGGCCGCCCAGGCACCGACACTCAGATCGATGTTGTAAACCTGAGCGAAGAAGATGGCGACCAGACCGTAATAGATGGCGTTGCCGCTCATGTTGATGGTGGCCCCCAGCGGCAGCACGAAGGAAGCAGTCGCGTTGGTCACTTTCAGATCATGCTCGCAGGTCTCCATATTGACCGGCAGGGTCGCCATGGAAGAGGCGGTGGAGAAGGCCACGATCTGCGGCTTCTTCATGGCCGAGAAGTACTTGCGTACCGGCGTGTTGGAGAACATCACGACCAGCAGCGGATAGACCACAAAGCCGAAGATCAGGATGGCGGCCACATAAACCACGAACAGCTTGAGCACCAGGGTCAGCACGTCGAAGCCATAAGTACCGATGGCTTCAGCCATCAGACCGAACACCCCGAGCGGCGCAATGATCATCACCTTGTTGATCATCCAGACGAAGGCATCCACCAGGGTATTGAGCCCATCGACCAGCGGCTTGGCCCGCTCGCGCGGCTGTTTGGCCAGCGCAATGCCGAGGAACATGCAGAACACCAGGATCTGCAGGATGTTTGCCTCGTTGAGCGACTGGAACACGTTGGTGGGGATCATGCCAAGCAGGGTGGCAACTGCATCCGGCAGCGCCCCTTTATCGGCGTAGTCACCGCCAAACATGGAGGCGACGGAAGCGAAATCGACCCCGACACCCGGTTTGAAGATTTGCCCCATCACCAGCGCCAGCAGCACGGCCAACGCAGAGGTAATCAGGAAGAAGGCCAGCGTCGCTGCGCCGATCTTGCCCGCCGCCGGGCTGGCGCCCAGATTGGCGGCGCCGGAGAGGATGGCAACCGCCACCAGCGGGATCACCAGCATCTTGATCAACTGGATAAACAGGGTACCAAGCGGTGCAAATACGGTGGCTTGTTCACCCATGAACGCGCCGACCACTGCGCCCAGTACCATGGCCACCACAACCTGGAAGCCGATGTTTTTAATGAGTCCTTTAGTTAACACAATATGTTCCTTTACCTGATTACCCATGATTAGCAGTCAGTTACCACGAACTATACTGATCTTACGTACAGTTATCGAGGTGCGAG
>NZ_JAPDCD010000066.1:0-14426 GCF_027705695.1 Aeromonas sp. QDB62
GAGAGTATAAGATCACACCCTGTTCGGTCGGTCAAATCCTCGTGCCCTGCTTAAAAAACGTTCGCGATCTTGCCCTGGGCCCATGACACCGACCTTTATCAAAAGCAATGCTGCCGCCCAGCTCACCATGGCCGTCGAGGTGATGGATGAACAGGGCACGATGAACACCCGCCAAATCGCCTGTGAGCGGCCACTGACGGTCTACCTCAACTGGAAGGAGATAGTCACCCTGATGACCCTGGGGGCCCGCCCCGAGGCGCTGGTGCTGGGTTATCTGAAAAATCAGGGCTTTATCGAGGATATTGCAGCCATCGAGTCGGTGATCGTCGACTGGGAGAGCGAGGCCGCCGCCGTGGTAAGCAGCCAGCAGGCCGCCGATCTCGACAAGTCGCTGGAGAAGAAGACGGTCACCTCTGGCTGCGGTCAGGGCACCATGTATGGCAGCGTGATGAAGAAGCTCGAAGGGGTGGTCTTGGCGGCGCCCGAGCTTAAACAGAGCACCCTCTACGCCCTGCTCAAGGCGCTGTCGGCCCATAACGAAACCTACAAGATGGCCGGTGCCGTCCATGGCTGCGCCATCTGTCGCGGTAGCGAAATCCTCTCCTTTGTCGAGGATGTGGGGCGCCACAATGCGGTGGATACCCTGGCGGGCGAGCTCTGGATGCGCGGCGAGAGTGGCAGCGACAAGATCTTCTACACCACGGGGCGGCTCACCTCGGAGATGGTGATCAAGGTGGCGCAGATGGGCATTCCGGTGCTGCTGTCGCGCTCCGGCGTCACCCAGATGGGGCTGGATCTGGCCCGTCAGCTCGGCATCACCATGATTGCCCGCGCCAAGGGGCGCCATTTCGAGGTCTTTAGCGGCCACGACCATATCGAGCTGGACGAGAAGCCGCCGGTGCTGGCGCCCGGTTCGGCCGGTCGCGGGATGCGAGATTAAACCATGAACGAATTTATGAACGTGAAGCAGGTGGCGGAATACCTCGATCTCAACGAGAAGAAGGTCTACCAGCTCGCCAACGAGGCGCGCATCCCCGCCACCAAGGCGACCGGAAAGTGGCTGTTTCCCCGCTCCCTGCTCGACCGCTGGCTGCTCGGCAGTTGCCACGAGGGGGTGATGAACGACCGGCTGCTGCTGGCGGGCTCGGACGACGTGCTGCTCCACTACGCCAGCAGCCGCTTGGCCCAGCAGCTCGGCACCCAGGCACTGGTGGGCTACACCCCGTGCGGCACCCGGCAGGGGCTGGCGATGCTGGCGCGCGGCCATGTGGATCTGTGCGCCATCCACTGGGGGCAGGCCGAAGAGGCCCACCTGCGCCATCCGGCGCTGGTGCAGCAGTATCAGGGCCACCGGCAATGGGTGATCGTTCATGGATTTCGCCGGGTGCAGGGACTGGTGCTGCGGCAAGGGCTGCAACCCAAGGAGGCGAAAGAGGCACTCGACTGGCGCTGGGCCATGCGTCAGGAGGGGGCCGGCAGCCAGCGCGCCCTGCAGGAGTGGCTGCAAACGCAAGGGGAGTCGCTGACCCGGCTGGAGCGCACCCTCGAGGTCAATAGCGAGCGGGAACTGGCCGCCGCCATCAGCCGTGGCGATGCGGATGTCGGGCCCGGTGCCCAGAGCACAGCCACCGAGTTTGGCCTCGGCTTCATGCCGCTGTCGCAGGAGTGCTTCGATCTGGTGATGCCGCAGGGGGTCTTCTTTCGCACCCTGCTGCAACAGCTGATCGGCTGGCTGCAATCCCCCGAGGGGCGCGAGCTGGCGGCCCGTCTCGGCGGTTACGACCTGACCCAAAGCGGCAAGCTGGTGTGGAGTCCGCAGTAAATAACCACTCACCCACAGACAAAACAGCCCGCCAACCATGTTGACGGGCTGTTTTTATCACGGGCCTTTTTATAACAGCATCAATCGCTTGTCTCACGCCCCTCGGCATTGAGGGCGATGCGCCACCCTTCCAGTTTCGCGGGCTCGCTGCCGCTGGGCAGCAGGGCGTGGCTGCGCAGCCGCACGGTAAAGCAGCTCCCCTGCCCCGGGGTGGAGTCCACCAAGAGCTCCCCACCCCAGCGGCTGATGATGCGGTGACTCAGGGCCAGCCCCAGACCGGTGCCGGTGGCGCGGGTGGTGAAGAAGGGGTCGAAGATCTTGTCGATAATGGCCGCCTCGATGCCGCTGCCGTTGTCGATCACCCGCACCTCGGCCCCGCGCAGCTGACCCAGTTCATCGACCCAGTCGCGGCTCTCGACCCGGATCTCCCCCTGCTCCCCCAGCGCGTGGCTGGCGTTGACCAAGAGGTTGATAAGCACCTGCAACAGCTGCTGGCGATCCGCCTCGATGGGCTGCTGGGCCCTGAGATCGGCCACCAGCTCCACCTGCTGCTGACGCAGGGCGGAGCGCACCAGGGTCAGGCTCTCCTCGATGATGGGGTTGAGGTGCTGCCACACCGGCGCTGTCTCGTAGTCGCCGGGGCGCGAATATTGCAGCAGGCTGCGAGTGATGGCACGAATGCGCTCGATCTGGGCCAGCACCAGCGCCAGCTCCTCGCTGACCGGCTCGGCCGCCTCCCCCAGCTCCAGCTTCATCAGCTCCACATTGCCGAGGATCACCGCTAGCGGGTTATTGATCTCGTGTGCCACACCGGCGGAGAGCTCGCCAAGAGCCGCCAGCTTCTCGCTGATGAGCAGCTGCTGGCGCGCCTCGGTCAGCATATGGATATGATCTTCCAGCTCGGCAGTCTTGAGCTCGAGGCTTTGGGTACGCTCGGCCACCTTCTGCTCCAGCTCGTCGGCGCTGCGAGCCATCTGCTGCTGATGCGCTTCTTGCCTGTCCAGCATGGCGTCAAACTGGCGACCGAGCTGGGCCAGCTCGTGGTCGGGATCGAGCGCCAGCGGGCCGATGCGAGCCGACTCCCCGGCCTGCACCTGCCGCACCACCTTGTGCATCCGCTCGATGGGGGAGAAGAGATCCCGCGCACCGCGATAGACCAGCAGGCCGGAGAGCAGCAACAGCAGCACCACGCCGGAGCCCAGCTCCACCAGATTGGTGAGGTAGGTGCGGATAATGGGCCACTCGAGAAAGCCCACATAGAGCATGCCGAGCCGCTCGCCCCTGGCTCCCAGCAGCGGCTCGTAGCCAGAGACATACCAGGCGTCGTGGACGAAGGCGCGGTCAACCCACATTTCCCCCCGCCCCAGCACCTGTTCGCGCACTGGCGGCGAGACCCGGGTGCCCACCGCCCGACCCACCTGACGGCTACTGCTGACCGGCACATTGGTGCTCACCCGCAGATCATCGAGAAACAGGGTGACGGTGCCGACGCTGCCATCCGGCAGGGTGTTTTTGGCAAACACCTGCCCCTTGAGCTCATCCACCAGCCGGGTGCTGCCGTTGACAAGCTCGCCCCCCTCCAGCACGGCCCAAAGGGAGCCGTCGCGGCCCATCACAGGGGTCAGTGACAGGCTGATCAGCCCCCTGTCCTCCACCACCCTGGTGCCATCCCGCTGCCACAACACAGCCCGCTTGGCCAGTTGCGGGGAGAGGGCGAGCATCTCCTGCTGCGACCAGACCACAAAGTGGCTGACGCTGCGCCCGGCCATGAGGGCGGCCCGCTCCTGCGCCGTCAGCTGATCCAGCTCGGGGCCACGGCGCAAGCGCAGAAAATCGAGGCCATAGTTGGCTGCCAGCGGCATCACCCAGTCATGCAGCTGATCCGGCGATTCCCGCAGCCGCAGCTGAAAGGCCCAGGCATCGCGCAGATGCTCGAGATGTTCGGTCTGGCGCTGCTGTTGCACTGTGATGGCGTGGTGGGCCACCCCGAGATCGCTGCGCACCGTGGTGAGCAGGTTCTGCCAGCTGTAGGTGAGGGTCCAGTAGAGGGTGAGCGCGATCATGCCCACCAGGGTGAGCATGATGGGTACCGAGGTGAGCAGCAGCAGGCGCCAGCGCACCTTGGTGCGCACGCAACGGGGCAACAGGGCGCGCATGCAGCGGGAGAGCAGGGTCAGTTTCATCGCCACCCCATCCGATCAGCCTTCCTCATTCGATGGCCCACTCCTTGAATTTGCGATCCAGCGTCTTGCGCGCCACCCCGAGCACCCGGGAGGCGGCCGACTTATTGCCATCATGGCTCGCCACCACTTGCAGGATGTGGGCTTTTTCTACCTCTGCCAGCGGCCACGCCAGCGGATAGCCCTCCTCGCTCGCCCCCGGTTCGGCCGGCTTGCTGCTCTGCCAATAATCCGCCGGGGGCTTGCCCAGCAGCAGGCAGCGCTCAATGAGGTTGCGCAGCTCTCGCACGTTGCCGGGCCAGGGGTAGGCCTGCATCGCCACCACATCCTCGTGGGTCCAGCTCAAGGAACCCATTCCCATCTCGGCGGTGAGCTGGCGGGTAAAGTGGTGCACCAGCGCGGGGATGTCGTCGATGCGATCCCGCAAGGGTGCGACCGGCAGCGCCACCACGTTGAGTCGATAGAAGAGATCCTCACGAAAGCGGCCCGCCTCCACCTCGGCCTTGAGGTTGCGGTTGGTGGCGGCAACGATGCGTACATCAACCGCCAATTCGCGCTCGGCCCCCACCGGGCGGATGGCCTTCTGCTCCAGCGCCCGCAGCAACGAGGCCTGCATGGCTAGCGGCATTTCGCCGATCTCGTCGACAAACAGGGTGCCCTGATGGGCGACCCGGAACAGGCCGTCGCGCCCCTTGCGGGCGCCGGTAAAGGCCCCCTGCACATGGCCGAACAGCTCGCTTTCCAAAAGCTCCGGTGCGATGGAGGCGCAGTTGAGGGGCACAAAGGCCCCCATCCGGCCGGAGAGTTGATGCAGGGCGCGGGCCACCAGCTCCTTGCCGGTGCCGGACTCCCCCTCCACCAGTACGGCGGCATTGGAGGGCGCCACTCTGGCGATGAGCGTCTTGAGCTCGCGAGTCTTGGCACTGTCGCCAATCAGGGTGGGCGGGAACAGCTTGCTCACCTCCCGGCGCAGCAGCAGGTTCTCCCGCTCCATCTGACGGCGCTCGATGACTCTGTCCACCGCCTGCACCATCTGATCGAGGTTGAAGGGCTTGAGGATAAAGTCGCTGGCGCCGAGGCGCAGCGCCTTGAGGGCGGTCTCCATATCGCCAAAACCGGTCATGAAGATGATGTCGCTGCGGCGGGTAGCGGGGTCGATGGCCTCGTGCCACTCGATGCCGGAGCGCCCAGGCAGCCGGATGTCGGCGATGATAAGGTCGAAGTGAAGGCGGCAGCGCAGGGCTTCCGCCTCCTCCACGCTGGCGGCAGTCTCAATCTGGGCAAAACGCTTGGCCAGCGCCTTGGCCAGAAAGCTGCGCATGCCGGGCTCATCGTCAACGATAAGCAGGGAGAGGGCAGACCAGCGGCTGGGAGGGAGTGTCATGGAAAAAAGTACCTCGGATGCACGTACGGTCGATGAATGTCCCGATAACCGGAACCTTAGTGGGACATTTTGTCCTTCCCGTATCAAAAGCACCAACCCCAATTATTAAAAGCGATAACAAGCTCACCTAATTGATTCTAATAAGCTTCTGTTTTTAAACGGCAAACCGTGAATGCAGCGGCAAAGGAACAGTTTGGCACCCTGCTTGCTTACTCTTGCCCTCTCCTCATCCACCCTGAAAAAAGTTGCATCACGATGACGATAAAAACCAACCTCAAACGATTTGCCCTCTCCCTCGTCGCCAGCCTGCTGATCGCCGGTGCGGCCCACGCCGAAGCGGATACTAATGCCACAAAAGCGCCGATCCGCCTCGCCACCACCACCAGCACCGAACAGTCCGGTCTGCTGGGCTGGCTGCTGCCCCAGTTCACCAAGGAGACCGGTTATCCGGTGCAGGTGATGGCGGCCGGTACCGGCCAGAGCCTTAAGATGGGCGAGAACGGCGACGCGGATCTGGTGATGACCCACGCCCCCTCTGCCGAGAAGAAGTTCGTCGATGCGGGCTTTGGCATCGAGCCGGTACACCTGATGTACAACGACTTCGTTATCGTCGGCCCGGCCAAAGACCCGGCGGGTCTGGCCAAGCTGCATGACGCCGCCAAGGGGCTGCAAGCCATCAAGGAGCAGGGCCAGACCTTTATCTCCCGCGGTGACGAGTCCGGTACCCACATCAAGGAGAAGACCCTATGGCAAGCCGCTGACGTCAAACCCGAGTTTGCCGGTTACAAATCCATCGGCCAGGGGATGGGCCCGACCCTGACCATGGCCTCGGAGCTCGGAGCCTACACCCTGACCGACCGCGGCACCTGGCTCGCCTACCAGAGCAAGCTGGATCTCGCCGTACTGCTGGAGGGTGACAAGCGCCTGTTCAACCCCTATCAGGTGATCCTGGTCAACCCCAAGCGCTACCCGGATCTCAACACCGAAGGGGCGCGCACCCTGAAGAACTGGCTGGTCTCCGAGCATGGCCAGAAGCTGATCGGCGACTTCAAAGTGGCGGGTCAGGCGCTGTTTGTGGCGGATGCCAACGGGAAATAATGGCAACGCTGACCCCTGCGATGACCTTGATGGCCCTCCCCCGCTTCACTGAGGGAGGCGCCTGATGCCGACATTGATCGACACTACCGTATTGACGGCCCTCGCCCTGCACGATGAGAGAGAGGTCTGATGCCGACCTTGATCGATACCACGTTGGCGGCCCTCGCCCTGCTGTTCAGTGGTGACACCGAACTGTGGCAGGTGGTGGGGGTCTCCTTCTCCGTCTCCTGCATCGCCCTGCTGCTGGTGCTGCTGCCCGCCTTGCTGCTGGGCTTTGCGCTGGCCTATCTGCCGCTGCCCGGCCGCTGGCTCTGGCTCTCCTGCATCAATACCCTGCAATCGGTGCCGACCGTGGTGATTGGCCTCTTGCTCTATATGCTGTTGTCGCGGGCTGGCCCCTTTGGCGACTGGAAGCTGCTCTTTACCCAGCAGGCGATGGTGGTGGGGCAGATGCTGATCGCCTTCCCGGTGATCGCCACCATGGCCCACGCGGCGTTTGTCCAGAGCGATCGGCGCGCCTGGGAAACCGCCCTGACCCTGGGGGTCTCCTGGCCCAAGGCGCTGATCGGCCTGATGCACGAGTGCCGCTTTGGCCTGCTGGCCGCCATCATCGGCGCCTTCAGCCGCATCGTCACCGAGGTGGGCTGCTCCATGATGGTGGGGGGCAATATCCTGCACTTTACCCGCAATATTCCCACCGCCATCGCGCTGGAGACCCAGAAAGGGGCCTTCACCCAAGGGGTGGCGCTCGGCATAGTGCTGCTCACCCTCGCCCTCTTGCTCAACCTGCTGCTGACCGCGTGTCGCGGCCACAGCTATCTGAAGAACTGACCATGCCCCCACTGTGTACCAACAGGAGTACCCCATGGCCCTGACCGCCCACCAGCTGACGATGCGCTTTGGCGAGCGCCAGCTGTTCGAGATTGACCGGCTCGCCATCGCACCGGGGGATGCCATCTGGCTGCATGGGGCCAACGGGGTGGGCAAAACCACTCTGCTCAAAATCCTGGCGGGGCTGCTGGCACCCACCCGCGGTCACACCAATCTGCCGGGGCGCTGGCAACAGCGGCTCAACCGGCTGCTCAAGCGGGATCTGGGGCCGGGCCGGGTCACCTATCTGCACCAGACCCCCTATCTGTTCGATCGCACAGTGCAGCCGGGTCGAGCTGGAGGGGCTGGCACGGGAGCACATCAGCATTTTGTCCGGTGGCGAACGGCAACGGCTGGCGATGGCCCGCGCCTGGGCGCTGCAACCGGCCTTTCTGCTGATGGATGAGCCCACCGCCAATCTGGACACACATTCGGTTGCCCTGATGGCCGCATTGGCGCAAGATCTGCGGGAACATGGCAGCGGCCTGGTTGTCATCAGCCACCAGAGCAACGCCCTGACCGACCTGTGTGAGCGGCAATGGACCCTCGCCCGTGGCCAGCTGCAAGAGACGACCCCTTTAAAAATCATCGAGCGACATGACTTCAAAAAGCGACAGCCACTCTGATCCCGTTGCCGTATCAGCAGTGATCCTGGCAGGAGGCCGCGCCACCCGCATGGGGGGCGAAGACAAGGGATGGGTAGCACTAGCGGGACGCCCTCTTATCGACCATGTTTTGGCGCGCCTGCGCCCCCAGGTGGATGAGGTGCTGATCAACGCCAACCGCAGTCAGGCCCGCTATCAGGCGCTGGCCCCGGTCATCAGCGATGACAACAACGACTATCTCGGCCCGCTGGCGGGCATGCAAGCAGGTCTTGCTG
The DNA here is from genome assembly GCF_027705695.1 of Aeromonas sp. QDB62. Classification (NCBI taxonomy): domain Bacteria; kingdom Pseudomonadati; phylum Pseudomonadota; class Gammaproteobacteria; order Aeromonadales; family Aeromonadaceae; genus Aeromonas; species Aeromonas sp. QDB62. Next base: position 8,235 of record NZ_JAPDCD010000066.1, read on the forward strand.
CCGCCCGTCACGACTGGGTACTGTTTGTCCCCTGCGATGGCCCCGCCCTGCCGCTGGATCTGATGAGCCGCTTTCGCGCCGCCCTGACCCCGCAAACCGAGCTGGTAGTGGCCCACGATGGCGACTGGCTGCAACCCGTGGTGGCCCTGCTGCACAAATCCCTGCTCCCCTCCCTCACCGCTGCGCTGGCAGAGGGTGAGCGCAAAATCGATATCTGGTTTGCCCGCCACAATATGGCGGTGGTGAGCTTTGCCGATCAGCCGGATGCCTTTATCAATCTCAATAGCCCTGCCGAGCTGGCCGCCTACGAGGCCCGTCTGCTTGCCCCGGCTATCGACCCCCAACAAGGAGTCACCTCATGACCCCGGCCCCCACTCTTCCCCTGCTAGGCTTCGCCGCCTGGAGCGGCACCGGCAAGACCACCTTGCTGGAGCAGTTGATCCCCCTGCTGGTGGATCGTGGCCTGCGCATCGGGGTGCTCAAGCACGCCCACCACGACTTTGATATCGACCAGCCGGGCAAAGACAGCTATCGCCTGCGCAAGGCGGGTGCCAAGCAGATGATGGTCGCCTCCCGTCGTCGTCATGCCCGTATCATTGAGACGGAACTGGCCGAAGCCGACTTTCGCCAGCTGCTGGCAAGCTTTGATCAGAGTGAACTCGACCTGCTGCTGGTAGAGGGGTTCAAGCACGAACACTTCCCGAAAATCGAGCTGCACCGCGCCGAAATTGGCAAGCCGCTGCTCTTCCCCGAAGACGGCGACATCATCGCGCTGGCCAGCGATCAGCCCCAACAGAGTGGCGAACAACAGCAGACAAGCCTGCCCCGACTCGATATCAACGATCTGGCGGCTATCGCCGACTTCGTCTGCCGCTGGCTTGACGGCTGCCAGAGCAAGGAGCCGGAGGCGGGCAAGGGCTTTCTCTCGGTCGAGGCGGCCCGCAATGCCATTCTGGCGGCCCTCACCCCGAGCACGGCCTGCAGCGACAAACCGCTGGCCCAGTGCCACGGCGCCGTGCTGGCCGCCGATCTGATAAGCCCCATCAATGTGCCGCCCCACGCCAACTCGGCGATGGATGGCATTGGCCTTCGCAGCGACGATCTCGCCGCCGGTCGCTGGCAACTGGTGGGGGAAGTGCTGGCGGGCCAGCAGCGCCACGAGCCTGTGCTGGCCGGTCAGGCGGTGCAGATCATGACCGGCGCTCCGCTGCCCCCCGGGGTAGATACCGTGGTGATGCGGGAAGAGACGCTGATTGAAGGGGAGTGGGTCACGGTCACCGCCCCGATCCGGGCGGGACAGAATGTGCGCCTCGCCGGGGAAGATCTCGCCAAGGGTGCGGTCGCCATCCCGGCCGGGACCTGGCTTGGTGCCCCCCAGCTGGGGCTGGCGGCATCACTCGGTCAAGCCTGTCTCACGGTGCGCACCCCGCTGAAAGTGGCGCTGTTCAGTACCGGCGACGAGGTGCAGGCGCCGGGCGAGCAGCTCGCCCCCGGCCATATCTTCGACAGCAACCGCTTTACCCTGATGGCCCTTATCCGCGCCGCCGGTTGCGAGGTGATGGACCTTGGCATCATTCCCGATGACAAGACCATCCTGCGCCAGCAGCTTGAGCAGGCCGCCGCCAGCGCCGATCTGGTGCTGAGCTCCGGCGGGGTCTCGGTGGGCAACGCCGACTTTATCAAGCTGGTGCTGGCGGAGCTCGGCCAGATCGATTTCTGGCGCATCCAGATGCGGCCGGGCCGCCCGCTCGCCTTTGGCAAGCTGGGGCAGACCCCTTTCTTCGGCCTGCCGGGCAATCCGGTGGCGGCGATGATCTGCGTACTGCAGTTTGTCGAGCCCGCCATCGCCCGCTTGCAAGGCAAGCGGTGGCAGCCGCTGCGCCTCTCGGCACTGGCGGACGAGAAGATGAAGAGCCGCCCGGGGCGCACCGAGTTTCTGCGCGGCATCTTCCATCAGGACCGTAACGGCCAGCTGCGGGTGCGCACCACAGGGCCACAGGGCTCGGGCATTCTGAGCTCCATGGCCGATGCCAACTGCCTGATCGAAATCGTACCGGACCAACCCGGGATCGCCGTTGGCGAGCGGGTCTGGATCCACCCCTTGCAGGGACGACTGGCCTGAATACCGACGGGGCGTCGGCCGGATGTAGGCGCCCATCCACCACCAACAGGCAACCTGATACGAGGCAGACCGTGCGTCTTGATGCCCCCCTCTCCCGACTCGATCTGCTGGTCTATGGCCGCTACCGGATCGTCCATGGCCTGCGCATTGCGCTCGCCTTTATGCTCACCTTTCTGCTGACCCGCGAGCTGAAACTGCCGGAGAGCACCTGGCCGCTGATCACCCTGGTGGTGGTGATGGGCCCCATCTCGTTCTGGGGCAATGTGCTCTCCCGCGCCCTGCAACGGGTGGTGGGCACCATCTTCGGCGCCAGTTGCGGGGTGGTGGCACTTTATCTCGAGATCTACTCCCTGCCGCTGACCCTGATCTGGTGCGGGTGCATCATGTTTCTCTGCGGCTATCTGGCGCTCGGCAAGCGCCCCTATGTGGGGCTGCTGATCGGCATCACCTTGGGCGTCACCATGGGAGCCATGCCGGGGGACATAGAGACGGCGCTGTGGCGCAGTGCCGACGTGATACTGGGCTCCCTGCTGGCGCTGCTCTTTTGCAGCATCTATCCCCAGCGGGCCTACAGCCACTGGCGGCTGCAACTGCACCAGATCCTGCAGCAGTCGGGGCGGCTCTATCACACCCACCTCTCCCCCAATGTGCTGGAGCGCCCGCGCCTCAAGCACAATCTCTCCCAACTGCTGGCCCAGACCGGCAAACTGCGGGCCCTGCTGGCACCGGCGGCCAAGGAGACGCGCCACAGTATCTCGCTGTTTGATGCGGTGCAGGTCACCATGCGCAACACCCTCTGCACTCTGGAGATGCTGGCCAACACCTACTGGAACGATCGGGAGAGCCACTTCCTGATGCAGAGCACCCGCGAACTGCACGCCTGCCATCAGGCCACCGAGGAGGCGATCAACCAGCTTGCCCTGATGATGCTAACCGGTGACGGGCGCGGCGCGGATGCCGCTATCGCCCGCCTGCACGAGGTAGCGACCCAGGTGTCACTGCCCCCCAACACCGAGGCCGCCATCAATGGCTACCTCTGGCTCAACGTCCAGCTGACCGAGCAGCTCACCCACCTGCGCCGCCTGCTGGGGCTGATCCTCACCCCGCCCCATCGCAAGCAGCCCGACTAGGCCCAATGCAAAACGCCCCGCAGTTGCGGGGCGTTGTTGGTCGGTATCAGCCGTGATGATCAGGCTGCGGCGCTGGCGTTCGCGCTCATCTGCTCCAGCTCTGACCGGGTCAGGGTAGAGACAAACTTGCCGTCGAAGTAGATATCCATCAGCTCGCCGCGCTTCTCGCCGCGCATCATGCTGCTGCGACCATCCAGATAGTGCACTTCCATCTGGGCAGTACGCTCGTTCGGATAGCTGATCTCCACCTCGCGCACCCCTTGTGGCAGCATGGCCAGCGGCACCTTCTTGAGGGCAGGATCCAGATGCTGGTTCACCTTGATCACCGGGTTGGCCTTCATGTCCACCACGGCCGGGGATTTGCCGGTAATGGGGTTTTTGCCAGACCAGAACTCGATGGTATTGAAGACGAACAGGTCAGCGGTCGCTGCCAGACCGTAGACTGGTGCAAGCAGCATAAAGACCCCGGCACGACCGTAGCGGTTATCCACCACGCTCAGGTTGCCCTTGGTAACCATGCCGGAAAGCCCCATCTGCCCCATACAGCCGCCCAGACCCATGCTCGCGACCATAACCAGCAGGGCCATTGCCCGCCCCTTCTGTTGTAATGCCATCTTGTTCTGTTCCTGCTCTGAAATGAATGAGGCGGCAAGCCTAATCAAGAGGTCAAACCAGAACAATTCACAATGGCGGGACGATACAGGAGGGGTTCAGATTGGGGCACTGACTGCTCAAAGATGAGTCAATGCCCCGGCATGGCAGAAAGTTTGGGGGCTCAGATCGCCAGATCCGAGACGGTGCTGGAGACGTTGTTGGCCTCCCGCCGGATCTCGCTCATCACCTCGTTCACCTCTCCCACCTGCTGTTTGCCCAGCTCGGCGCTGCTGGCGACGTCGGACATCTCGGAGGTGACCCTGGCGGTCAGCTCGCGGTTGTTCTGCACCACCTTGGCAATCTCGTCGGTAGAGAGGGAGGTGCGGGCCGCCAGCTGGCGAACCTCGTCGGCCACCACCGCAAAGCCGCGCCCCTGATCCCCCGCTCGCGCCGCCTCGATGGCCGCGTTGAGGGCCAGCAGGTTGGTCTGATCGGCGATGCTGCTGATGGTGGAGACGATCGCCTCGATGTTGCGCGACTGCTCGTTCAGCTGGTTGATCAGGCCAATGCTGTGGGTGAGCTGGCTGGCAATCAGGCTGGAGGTGTCGACCACCGAGGCCAGCAGACCCGCGCCACGCTCGGCGCAGTTCAGGGTCTCCCGCGCCGCACCGTGGGCCAGCATGGCCGCTTCGCGCACCGCATCACTCTTGTTGATCCGCTCGGTGATGTCACTGGCGAACTTGATCACCTTCACCACCTTGCGATGCTCGTCGAGGATCGGGTTGTAGGTCGCCTCCAACCATACCTTGCCGCCGTGACTGTTCTGGCGACAGAAGAGGCCGGACTTGTACTGGCCACGGCCCAGCTCCTCCCAGAAGTGGGGCTGTTCACGATAAAACTGATCATCGCAGAAGATACGGTGATGCTTGCCCTGCACCTGCGCCAGGGTATAGCCCATGGTCTGGAGGAAGTTGCCATTGGCGGTAACGACCTCTCCGCTTGGGGTAAATTCAATCATCGCCATCGAGCGGTCCAGCGCCGTCACCAGCGCCTGCTGGCTGAGCAGTTGCAGATGGTGCTCGGTAATGTCGGCGGCAATCTTGATCACCTTGGTCACCACACCCCGCAACTTGACGGGAAAGTAGGTCGCCTCCAGCCAGATCGCCTCGCCCCGTTTGTTGAAGCGCTGGAACACCCCGGTACGGGAGCGCCCCTGTTTCAAATCGGCCCAAAACTGCTGATAGGCGCTGCTCTGGGCATACTGCTTGTCGCAGAAGAGGCGGTGATGCTGACCGATAACCTCGGGCGCACTGAAACCCACCACGTTGAGAAAGAGATCATTGGCGGCCAGCACTGTGCCATCCGGGGTAAAAGTGATGGTCGCCACGCTGCCGTGCACGGCGTCGAAAAATCCCTGCTGTGCCAGAAGTTGTTCCTGACACTGCTGCAACTCGGCTTTCAGTTTGCTATTGAACATCGAAACGTATCCTCCAGACTAGCCCCCACCATGGCCAAACCACACAGTGGATCAATAAGATAATGGTGGCGAGCTCCATCAGCATAGTTGGCCGCGTCATCGCGCTCCCATCTGACGCCATATTTATTGCGGTAAATCAAACGGACCGGCCGGGACTCACCAGAACGGGGTTGCCCCCTTATCCTGCCCCCGGTTGCCACTCCAGCGAGGCAGGATTGGTGACAAACCCGATCCGCTCATAGAGGGGGCGCCCCTCATCGCTGGCATGGAGCCACACCTTGCCGAGCTGACGCGCTCTGGCACAAGCGGTAATGGCGTCGAGCAGCGCTGTGGCGATCCCCTGCCGACGCCATTGCGGCAGCGTATACATGTTGAGCAGATACCCCTCCACCCCCGCCAGATTGCCGGGATAGGGTGGCCGCACAAACAGCGCCAGCGTTCCCGCCGCCACGATCTGCTTGCCGCCCTCCTGCTTATCGACCTCGGCCAGCCAGGATAAAGCCCCCTCTTCACTCATCGCCCGGGTAAAGTAGTCAACCGTTGCCTGCCACAGGGCAGGATCGGCCTGCGGGCTCGCCAGCTCACCCACCTCGCAGAACAGCTGCATGCGCAGCGCCACCAGCGCGGGAATATCTACGGCTCGGGCCTGACGAATGATCATCGCATCTCCTTGGATCACAGAGCACATCGAGAGAGGGGGCCAAACGGAAGTGAGCCTGCTCGGCAAATCTGCACGGCACAGGAACCATCGACGCCGACCATGTAACCGGAATGCGGATAATAGCAGAGCACATCTCAGAGATCCCCTCATTTTTAGAGACTCAAATAATTCCAAGTGTGCGGGTATATAAGCGGTGTTGCTTCAGGTA
>NZ_JAPDCD010000067.1:0-13973 GCF_027705695.1 Aeromonas sp. QDB62
AAACCAATCAACAGGTTTCGGATTTTTACACATCAGGAGGATCGGTCAATGGATCCTTAACTGATCGGCATTACGCCAGCTGGCGTCGTTTTTTTATGGGCGAGTATCAGGCGATGACTCACGCCTTGGCGGGCTGGCTCAGGCGAGCAACCGCTTCCACATGCATGGCGTGGAGGAGGAACATGTCAATCGCTACGCGCCAGTGTCCGATCACGCTTTCGCTGGCAAGCTCAGACGGGCAACCGCTGCCACATGCATGGCGTGGAGGAGGAACATGTCAATCGCTCCGCGCCAATGTGCGATCACGCTTTCGCTGGCAGGCTCAGGCGGGCAACCGCTTCCACATGCATGGAGTGCGGGAACATATCGACCGGCTGCACCTCGTCCAGCACGAAGCCCTGCTTGACCAGCCAGGCAAGGTCGCGGGCCAAGGTCTGCGGGTTGCAGGAGACATAGACCAGACGACGGGGCGCCATGGCGACCAGGGTCTGCAGTACCGCCTTGTCACAACCCTTGCGGGGCGGATCCATCACCACCACGTCAGCGGTCACGCCCTGCGCGTGCAGCTCGGGCATCAGCTGTTCGGCTTTACCGACGTGGAATTCGGTGTGCTCGATGCCGTTGAGGGCGGCGTTGCGACGGGCATCGCTGATGGCGCTCTCGACCGACTCGATCCCCACCACCTTGGCGGCCTTGCCTGCCAGGAACAGGGAGATGGTGCCGATACCGCAATAGATGTCGAACACTGTTTCGTTACCGGTCAGCTCGGCATACTCAAGCGCGCTGGAGTAGAGCACATCGGTCTGGGTCGGGTTGTTCTGGAAGAAGGAGAGCGGCGAAATCTCGAACTCGAGTTCGTGGATCTTGTCGCGGATCACCCCTTCACCCAGCAGCACCCGGTTGGTAGCGCCCAGAATACGGTTGGTGCGCTCATCGTTGATGTTCTGCACCAGAGTGGTGACCGGCAGATCGCTCAGGGCAGCCAGCAGCTCGGCTTCGAACGGCAGCTCCTCGCTCAGGGTCACCAGCACCACCATCAGCTCGCCGCTCTTGAAGCCCTTGCGGGTCATCAGGTTGCGCACGCAGCCGGTGTGGTTCACTTCGTCATAGGCGGCGATGTCATGCTCGCGCATCCAGTTGCGCACCCGGGCGTTCAGTTCCACGTGCAGCGAGTCCTGCACCGCGCAGTCATCGGCGGTGATGAGGTCGTGGGAGTGCTTGCGATAAAAACCGATCTCGGCGCCCGCTTCACAACTGCGTACTGCATATTGCGCCTTGTTGCGATAGGCGAACGGGCTCTCCATGCCAAGGATATCCTTGACCGGAGTATCACCCAGCCCGGCCTGCTCCAGGGCGCTCTGCACCAGGGCCTGCTTGAGCTTGAGCTGGGCCGGATAAGCCAGCGGACGCACCTGACAGCCTCCGCACTCGGTGTTGGGGCAGAAGTCGGCTACCCGGTCGGCGGAGGGCTGGAGCAGCTCGGCAACCTTGCCGTGCAGGTAGTTGGGCTTGACCTCGGTCAGCTCGACCAACGCCTGCTCACCCGGCAGCAGACCTTCGACAAACAGGGGGCGATCGAACAGGCGTCCTTTGCCATCTCCTTTGTCGGTCAGTTCCAGGATCTCGATCTGGTGTTGATGTCCCACTAACGGCATGAGCGGCTCCAAAAGTACTAAAAAATGGGGGTGATGGACGCGGAAAAACCATGCCCATCGAGAAAAGGTGGCAGAGTTTAGCGGAGATCCGGCCAAATTGCAGGCATAAAAAGCCTGCTTGTTGCAATGGTCATTGCCTCTGGCCATCTGCCGGGCGCTGCCACCTTTCGGGTTGCGGCAAATTTAGCCCTTGGGCCGCAACGCCCAGCCTGTTAAAATTCCGCCCTTGAAATTATCCTGGGCCCCGCGCCCGTTCTAGCTAAGGTCTACCGCGATGCGTACCAGCCAATATCTGCTTTCCACTCTCAAGGAAACCCCCTCCGACGCTGAAGTTGTCAGCCACCAGCTGATGCTGCGCGCCGGGATGATCCGTAAACTGGCCTCCGGCATGTATGCCTGGTTGCCAACCGGTCTGCGGGTACTGAAGAAAATCGAGAACATTGTTCGCGAAGAGATGAACAATGCTGGTGCCGTCGAAGTCTCCATGCCGGTGGTGCAACCCGCCGAGCTGTGGCAGGAGTCCGGCCGCTGGGATGACTACGGTCCCGAGCTGTGCCGTCTGACCGACCGCCACAACCGTCCCTTCGTACTGGGCCCGACCCACGAAGAGGTGATTACTGCGCTGGTGCGTTACGAAGTGAACAGCTACAAGCAGCTGCCGCTCAACCTCTACCAGATCCAGACCAAGTTCCGCGACGAAGTGCGCCCCCGTTTCGGCGTGATGCGCGGCCGTGAATTCCTGATGAAGGATGCCTACTCCTTCCACATCGACAAAGAGTCCTTGGTCGATACCTACGAGAAGATGCACGCCGCCTACTGCAAGGCGTTCACCCGCATGGGTCTGAACTTCCGTCCGGTGCAGGCCGATACCGGCTCCATCGGCGGTACCGGTTCCCACGAATTCCAGGTGCTGGCCGAGAGCGGTGAAGATTTGATCGCCTTCTCCGATACATCAGATTACGCCGCCAACATCGAGATGGCCGAAGCGCTGGCGCCGGCGGGTGAGCGCGCAGCTGCTACCGCGGCCCTGACCAAGGTCGCCACCCCGAATGTTCACACCATCGACGAAGTAGCCGCCTTCCTGAACGTGGCACCGACCGCCATCGCCAAGACTCTGCTGGTACTGGCAGAGGAAGATGAGCACGGCAAACAGGCCGTCATCGCGCTGGTACTGCGTGGCGATCACGAGCTGAACGAAATCAAGGCCGAGAAACTGGCTGGCGTTGCCAACCCGCTGACCTTCGCCAACGACGAGCAGATCAAAGCTGCCGCCGGTTGCGATGCAGGCTCCATCGGCCCGGTCGGATTTGCCGGTCGTATCATCGTCGATCGCAGCGCCGCCCATCTGGCGGACTTCGTCTGCGGCGCCAACGAGACCGGTTTCCACCTGACCGGTGCCAACTGGGATCGTGACATCGCTACCTATGAAGTTGCCGACCTGCGCAACGTGGTGGAAGGCGACCCGAGCCCGTGCGGCCAGGGCAAGCTGCTGCTCAAGCGCGGTATCGAAGTGGGCCACATCTTCCAGCTGGGTACCAAGTACTCCGAAGCGATGAAGGCGAGCGTGCTGAACGAAGGCGGCAAATCCGTCACCATGGAGATGGGTTGCTACGGTATCGGGGTTTCCCGTCTGGTGGCTGCCGCCATCGAGCAGAACAACGACCAGTACGGTATCATCTGGCCGGATGCTATCGCTCCGTTCGAAGTGGCCATCGTGCCGATGAACATGCACAAATCCGAGCGAGTGGCCGAGCAGGCACAGCAGTTCTACGCCGAGCTGAAAGCGGCAGGTGTCGATGTGCTGTTCGACGACCGTAAAGAGCGCCCGGGCGTGATGTTCGCCGACATGGAGCTGCTGGGCATCCCGCACGCCATCGTCATCGGCGATCGCGGTCTGGACAACGGCGTGGTGGAGTACAAGTGCCGCCGCTCCGGCGAGAAGCAGGAAGTGGCCATTGGCGACATCATCGCCATGCTCAAGGCCAAGCTGGGCCGTTAATTCCGCCCCCTTGCCTGAATAGAAAAGCGCGCCATTTGGCGCGCTTTTTGTTTCTGTATGTTCTGACGACGGCAACCGGATGGCGGGCTTCGCCTCAGGAATTGCGACCGATAAAGAGGTCGGTCACGTGGCAGCTGCTTCTGGCTTCCAGTGCGTCAAGCATATAGGCCGCCGCATCTTCCGGGGTCATGAAACCGCTCGGATCCACATGATCCGAATTGTCCCAGAATTCGCTGCGGATCCCGCTCGGGTAGAGGTTGACCAGCCGCAGTGGCGAGCCTTTCAGCTCGGCACGCAACGACTCAAGAAAGCCGCGCATCCCCCATTTGGAGGCGCAGTAGAGGCTCTCGTTGGCCTTGCCCACCTGCGCGGCGGAGGAGAGCACGTTGGCCAGCACTCCGCCTTTCTCGCCGATCAGCCGCACCGTCTGCTGGGCCACCAGAATGGTGGAGATGAGATTGCTCTCCACCACCCGGCGGATCTGCTCGGCGGTGTAGACACCGACCGGGCCGAATTCGCCCACCCCGGCGCAGTGCAGCACCAGCTCGGGCAAGCCGCCCCACTCCACCGCAGCGGCGAAGGCGACATCGACCTCTTCATGGTGCGCCAGATCGGCAGCAATACCGATCACCGCGCTACCGAGCAGTTGCTCCTGCTCCTGCAGTCGCTGATAACGGCGCCCCATCATGGAAACCTGATGGCCCCGCTCAACCAGACCTATGGTCAGGGCCCGGCCCAGACCGGAACCGGCGCCAGTGACTATGATGTGCCCCATTATCCCTCCTCGTTGCCAGCTGATGGCCAGATTGGACAGTAAACTCACCATCCATAAACCAGCCGACCGTCAATGCACTGCTCGATGCTGATGACGCGTCGTCAGACCATCGTCAGATTAGAAAGTGAATTCACCACCCATGAACCAGCCGTCTACAGACTGATCGATATTGTCGAAATCGACTTTGGCTTCACGCCAGCCGGCGCGCAGCTTGATCGGCATGGAGGAGAACTTGTATGCGCCACCCAGACGGTAGTCATAGTTGTCTGCATCGTGGGTACGCACGTCGCCGAAGAAGGAGATACCGGTGCCCGGGATCTTCACTTCGCTGCCGGCATAGGCCATCAGGGTATCTTCGTCATAACCCTTGCGACCGAAGTAAACCTGCTCGCCATCGTAGTGACGACCGGTCATACCCAGATCGATCTTGAACAGATCGTTGTTGAACAGACGGTAGTAGAGGCTCAGATCGTAGGCGGTCAGGTCGTTCTTGAAGTTGCCGCCGGAGGTGCTGAAATCGGAGACTTCAAACTTGGCGTTCGGCAGGAAGATGATGCCGTGTTCCAGTTGCAGATAGCCGTTCCAGTTGTAGCTGTCGTCATAGCTGCCATCGGCACTGGTGCCGTAAGCCTGACCACTGCCCTTGGCTGCCCATACGTCAGCACCGGCGGCAAAACGCCAGTCGTCAGCGGCCATGGCACTCTGGCTGCACAGAGCCAACACAAAACCGGCAATCAGTGTCTTCTTCATCACTTCACTTCCTCTTGCATACATGGAAAGGGCACTATTTTACTCGGCACAGCCAAAATACCCAGCGGGAATGCTGAACAAGCGACGACAAATGTCAGTGCTTCATATGATCCATCTCTGCCATCGGCTCAATCGGCTTCACCGGCAGCGACAGATCAAGCTTCTGACCATCATCCATGGTGAGGGTAAGCGGAACAGGAGTCTGCTCGGAGAGCGTGCCCACCTCGAACAGCATGATGTGCAGGCTGCCCGGTTTCAGCACCGCTTCGCCCTTGGCCGGGATCTCGATGCTCTCGACCTGACGCATCTTCATCACGCCATTTTCGTGCAGGTGAGTGTGCAGCTCGGCACGCCCGGCCGCAGCAGAAGCGGCCGCCACCAGCTTGACCGGCTGGTCGGCGTCATTCTTGAGCACCATAAAGGCGGCGGTGTTGGGGGAACCCGGCGGCAACAGGCGCACATAACCATCGACGGCCTCGACCTTGGCCAGTGCCGGCGCCGTCATACCCAGAACCAGCAGAGAATAAAACGCACGTTTAAACATGGTTGAAATCCTTTTATGATGTTGTTAAACGGCCCCGAGGTTACCCCAACGGCAACCTTTTTTGCACCTTTCAATAACAAGGATTTAGACATGGCCCCCATTCTCATCGCTGAGCAGCAGGATGGCTTGCTCACCCTGACCCTCAACCGCCCCGACAAGCGCAACGCCCTCAATACCGAGTTGTATCAACAACTGGTGGCGGCGCTGCGAGAGGTGGCGGCCGATGAGGAGGTGCACGTCCTGCTGTTACAGGGGCAACAAGATTGCTTTACCGCGGGCAATGATCTGGCCGACTTTATGGGCAAGAGCGCGCTGGAGCCCGACGACCCCATCTTGCAGTTCCTCCACACCCTGGCCGATTTCCCCAAACCTGTGATCGCCGCCGTTGCGGGCCCGGCAGTGGGGATTGGCACCACCATTCTGCTGCACTGCGATCTGGTCTATCTGGCGGATAACGCCCGCTTGCAGCTCCCCTTCGTCGAACTGGGGCTGGTGCCGGAGTTCGCCTCCAGCCTGCTGCTGCCGCGCCTGGTGGGGCACCTCAAGGCGGCCGAGCTGTTGTTGCTGGCCGAAGCCATTGATGCCGAGCAGGCGCTGCGGCTCGGGCTGGCCAACAAGGTGGTGGCCGCCGATGGGTTACTCCACTTTGCCCGCGAGCAGGGGTTGAAGCTGGCAGCCAAACCGCCCAGGGCGCTGCAAAAGAGCAAGGCACTGCTCAAGCAGGAGCTTAAACAGGCAGTGCACTTTGTCATCGATCTGGAAGCGCGCGCCTTCGCGCAGGCACTGCAAGGGGAAGAGGCGCAGCAGCGCATCGCCCAGAAACTCCAACGGCGGGGCTGAGCCGCGCCCAAACCCGTTCAGTTGAGGCGAAAACGGCCGATCAACTCGCAGCCCTGCACCTTGTCCTGTAGCTGGATCAGCCGGGCAATTTCCGGATTGGGGTGACGCTTGAGAAACGCGAGCAGGGCACCGCGGCAGCAACCCAGCTCGCTGATCAGCGCCTCGCATTCCCGGTTCGGGCATTGTGGCACCAGCGCCGTGACCAGCTCGGAGGCGAGCTTCAGGTAGCGCAGCTCATAAGTCGGCTCATCCATCGCCCGCCAGAAGTCGGCCAGCCGGTGGCAGGTGGCGACCCGCATGGTGGCCAGCTCGGTCAACTCGACCTGGGTCATCTCGTAAACATCTCCCAGCGCCTGCTGATAAAAGCAGATCGCCGCCCCCAGCGAACCGGCCTGCCAGGCACGCTCCGCCTCCAGCATGTATCGTTGCCAACTTTGCGGTGTCATCTCGCTCTCCCGAGTCCGTCATGGTGGGAGTGTTATCATGGCTAATTGAGAATAAATATCAACCAGAGGGTTAGTGCAGGATCTCTCATCACCTTGGCAAAGCATGTGCCCGACCTTATGATCGTGCCCTTCCCCCCTTCTTTGGAGCACATCACAATGCGACCTCGCCTCCCGCAGATGCTGGGCTGCTCCCTGCTCTGCGTGCCCCGCATGCTGGTCTGGATCTATTAGCTGCGCTCACGCGAACGCAACCCATCCGATCCATTCAGCAAAGGAGTACCAACATGAACACCTGCCAACACTGGTCGCAGGTCGAATACCTGCACCTGACGGTGACCAACCCCAATATCTGCCTCAAGGGTCAGCACAGCTACTACTCGGGTGCCTGGGATGGCCCCTTCGAAGAGGTGGCGGTGCGCTACCTCCATGGCGATTCTTTTAGCCGCAGCCCGGAAACCGGCTGGGAGCCGCTCTGGCATATCGACCGACTCCATATCGGCGACTATGTGCAGCTTGCTGCCGGGGTGAAGATCATCATGGGGGGCAACCACACCCACAACACGTCCTTCATCAGCACCTATCCGTTCGCCGATCTGGCGGCGCTCAAGCGCAGCTACTGCCCTGCCGGCGATACCCGTATCGGCAACGATGTCTGGATCGGCATGGAGGCGATGATCATGCCCGGTGTTACCATCGGCGATGGCGCCATCATTGCCGCCCGCTCGCTGGTCAATCAGGATGTGCCACCCTATGCCATGGTGGCAGGAACCCCGGCCAGGGTGGTGCGGATGCGCTTTGGCGAGGAGGAGATTGCCCGGCTACAGGCCCTCGCCTGGTGGGATTGGCCGGATCAACAGGTCAACGATCTGCTACCGCTGATCCAGCAAGGTGAAGTCGCCCTGCTTGAGCAGGCGGCTGCCCGCTGGGCGGAGCGCCATGAGTGACCACCGCCAACCAGCAGTAACAAGCTGACAGCAGGAGGGCGACCCCGGGGTCGCCCTCTTTTATCTCCGGCATGCTCTGGATACCGCCATCGCACATTCACTCACTGCGCGCTTTTGGACTGGTTGAGGCTGCACTGCTTGCCGGGATAACCGGGCAGGTCACTGGCATCACTGCCGCAGGCGAGCCGTTTGGCCTGTTGCAGCCGGGCGGCAAGATTGGAGTTATCGACAGGCATCCACTGCATCTGCTTGCCGAGCCAGCTGGCCCAGGCAAATTCGACGAAATAGACCTGTTTGTCCTTGCGAAAGTAGCCAGCATCCTGCAGCAGTCCGGCGAGGGTGCGATAGGGGTAATCAGGCAGCTGGTCGATGCGGGTCGGCAACTGCTCAGGGGTCAGCGGCTGTCCCTTCTCATCCTTGAGCCAGGCCCAGTGGTTGTTCTGCATCTGGCTCCAGAAGTTGGCTTTGTCCTGCAGGCGACCAATCACCTTGACCCGCGCATCCTTGACGCCCTGCTGCCACAGCGCCTTGGTGAGATGGTGGCGGTCTACCAGCCAGTAGCCGCCATCCGGCGCAATCACCACGGGGATCTCTTTCTTTTTCATCAACTTGTCGAGCTGCTTTGCGCTCATGCCCGCCAATGTGGCCTGGGTTTCATCGACCTGGATCTGACCGACGCCCCCCTGAGTCGGGTGCAAGGCATCAATGCCGATCTCGCACCAGTTGCCCACCGCCGTGTCGCTCTGGCACGGGGCCAACGCCCAGACGCCCTGGCTCAACACACAGGCCAGCAATAACCATGCTTTCATCGTTTGATACTCCTCACCACATTGAACTGCACAGACGCCGAAAACGCTCTGCTACCCCGATTGGGCGTGAGAGTCGAATGCTGGCGGTCAGACCAGCAAACGGGATATCATGATTTCCCATCTGTCGGCGATATTTTCTCGCCGAGTTTTCACCCCGCTTCACACTATTTGAAGGATCCGACCCATGAAAGGATGGAGCCCCTTGCTGGCCCTGCTGGGCTGTGCTGCTGTCCAGGCTGCCGATATTCCCGCCGGAACACAACTCGCCGCCGAGCAGATTGTCGTTCGCCACCTCAAGGATGAACCTGCGAGCCTGAGCCCGCTCAAGCTGGTCGGCCTGCCGGAGTTGCAGGTACTGCGGGATCTGTTCGAGGGGCTGTTGACCCAGGGGCCGGATGGCAAACCGGTTGCCGGGGTGGCAGCCAGCTGGGAAAACAAGGGCAACCAGTTCTTTACCTTCCATCTGCGCCCGGATGCGCGCTGGTCCAACGGCGATCCGGTCAAAGCCGGTGACTTCGTCTACGGCTGGCGCAAGCTGGTCGATCCGAAAGAGGCGGCCACCTTCGCCTGGTTTGCCCAGTTGGCCCGCTTCGACAAGGTGGATGAGATCGTGGCTGGCAAATTGCCTGCCAGCGAGCTGGGAGTCAAGGCCCTCGATGACCACACCCTGCAAGTGACCCTCTCCCAACCGGTACCCTACTTCCTGAACCTGCTGAGCCACCCCAGCCTGTCGCCGCTCCATCAGGCCAGCATCGAGCAGTACGGCAACCAGTGGACCCAACCCGGCAAACTTGTGGGTAACGGTGCCTTTGTGCTGAACAACCGAGTGGTCAACGAGAAGCTGGAGCTGATCCCCAACCCTTATTACTGGGATCGGGCCCATACCGTATTGAACAAGGTGATCTTTATGCCGATCAATCAGGAGAGCGCGGCCACCAACCGCTATCTGGCGGGCGATCTGCATATCACCGAATCCTTCCCCAAGGAGCAGTACGACAAGCTGAAACGGCAGATCCCGAATGAGGTCTATACCCCGGATCAGCTCGGCACCTACTACTACGCCTTCAATACCCGTCAGGTACCACTGAACGATGTGCGGGTGCGCAAGGCGCTCTCCTACACCATCGATCGCGCCCTGATCGCCGACAAGGTGCTCGGCACCGGCGAGAAACCGGCCTACCACTTCACCCCGGATGTGACCGCCAGCTTCACCCCGGCCGCCAACCTGCTCTCCACCAGCAGCCAGCCAGCGCTGGACAACAAGGCCAAGGCCCTGCTCAAGGAGGCTGGTTACGGCCCGGACAAGCCGCTCAAGCTGACCCTGCTCTACAACACCGCGGAAATTCACAAGAAGATGGCACTGGCGATTGCCAGTATGTGGAAACAGAAGCTGGGCGCCGAGGTAGAACTGACCAATCAGGAGTGGAAAACCTATCTCGATAGCCGCCAGAGCGGTCAGTTCGAGGTGATCCGCTCCTCCTGGGTCGCCGACTACAACGACCCGTCAGCGTTCCTCGGCCTGTGGGGCTCCCGTCACAGCGGCAACATGGCGGGCTTCGCCAATGCCCGTTATGACCAGCTGCTGGCAGAGGCGGCCAGCACTCAGGATGCCGCCAGTCGCAGCAAGCTGTTTGGCGAGGCGGAGGCGATCCTGCTGGATCAAGCCCCCATCGCCCCCATCTACCAGTACACCAATGCCCGTCTCATCAAGCCATGGCTCAAAGGCTACCCCATCAACAACCCGGAAGATGTGGCCTACAGCCGCCAGCTCTATCTCGTCAAACACTGAACTGGCAATCAAGGCTGAAACCGAAGAGGGCCGCCTGCGGGCGGCCCTCTTATTGATACTGTTCATGCTCAAGTTTTAGGCATAAAATGCCGCCCTTCTAGTGAACACCCCCTCTTATCATCGGTTGAACATGCGTTATCTGTTACTGCTCCCCCTGTTGTGGACCTTGCCTGCGCAGGCCAATAGCGAATCCCAATGCCAGCAAGAGTTTGTCGGCTGGATGCTGCAACAGCAGCAACAGTTCAGCGATCGCAAGTCTGACAAGATGGAGCGGCGCCGGGCCGAGCGAGCCATTGAGTTGGCCCGTCAGGAGTACGACAAGCAGGCCAGCTTCTGCAAGACCATGCAACTGGTGCGCAGCTACAAAGATGGCGATCCGCGCTTTAAACCGAGAACCGGCGAAATTCACGATTTCGCACCGGCCAGCTGACCCTCACTTCATCAATTCATTGTGTTGATTAATTGACCCAAGCCAAGTTCGGGGCACTGAAGAGCCTTAGAATGATTAACTGAGAACGACAATAAAAACATAGTTATCAGTTAGTTGGCTTTTTCAGGAACGACACATGACCACACGCCATCAGGAGGGGGAGATACACTTCCCCGACAACATCGCACTGATCTCGACCACGGATCCCGCCAGCCATATTACCTACGCCAACCAGCACTTCTGTGATGTGGCAGGGTATGGTGCTGCCGAGATGGAAGGGGTGCCCCACAATCTGGTGCGTCACCCCGACATGCCCAAGGCAGCTTTCGCCGACATGTGGCAGCGGCTGCGACAGGGCAAAAGCTGGATGGGGCTGGTCAAGAACCGCGCCAAAAGCGGTCAGTTCTATTGGGTAAACGCTTATGTCACCCCGATCCTCAATGCCCGGAAGGAGATCGTCGAGTACCAGTCGGTGCGCACCAAACCCGACGCCAGCGATGTGGCCTGGGCCGAGCAGCTCTATGGCCTGCTGCGTAGCGGCAAGGCGCTTCCCTGGCTAAGCCGGTTTCACATTGAACCGGGCCAGCTGACCCTCTGGCTCTCCGTTTCTGCATTGCTAACTACCCTGGCTACTTTTGCCACCGGCAACCTGTTCTGGCTGCTACCCACTACCCTGTTGCTGCTGGCGCAGGCAACCCACGGCTGGCGCTTGCAGCAGCGGCTGGCTCATCTGCTCACCCTTGCCGATCAAGATAAAGGAACCCGCCTCTGTCAGGTACTCTACACCCGGCGGCGCGACACCCTGGCGGCCGTTGAACTGGCCTTGCGGATGAAGCAGGCCGAGCTCAAGGCCGTGGTCGGGCGCAGCGCCGACACCAACCAGCAGATCCTGCAGGCAGCCGAAGATGACCGGGGCAACATCCAGACCATCGATACTCACCTGCAGCAGCAGCGTGCCCACAGCGAGCAACTGGCTACCGCCATCACCGAGCTGAGCCACTCCATTCGCGATGTGGCCCACAGCGCCCATGAGGCGAGTAATCTGGTCACCGAGGTGCAACAGGTCTCCGCCGAGGGACTGCAAGCACTGGCGACCACCCAATCCTCCGTCAACCAACTCCATCAGGAGCTGGATGCCAACCACGCTGTGCTGGCCCAGCTCACCAGCGACAGCCAGAAGATCAGCGGCATTCTGGAAGTGATCAGCCAAATCGCCGATCAGACCAACCTGCTAGCCCTCAATGCGGCCATCGAGGCGGCCCGGGCTGGCGAACAGGGGCGTGGTTTTGCGGTGGTGGCGGATGAAGTGAGGGCGCTGGCCCAGAAGACCCGCGCCTCGACCAGCGAGATCCACGAGATGATCCAGGCGCTGCAACAGACCACCCGACAGCTGTCGGACGGGATGGCACAAGGGGCACAGACCTCGGATCGCTGCCAGCAGCACGCGGGCACCACCGCCGACGTGCTCACCCAGATCAACCGGATGCTGGGACAGGTGACCCGCACCAGCGACGAGATCGCCCAGGCGGTGAGCCAGCAGGCCGACGTCACGGCGACACTCGACGAAGGGGTACACCAGATCCACCAGCTGGCCAGCCACACCGCCGACAACAGCAGGCAAGCCCTCGATGGCATCACCCTGCTGGTGGAGCGGCTGCAGGATCTCTCGCGGCTGATCAACCAGTTCAGATATTGAAGCGATAGAGCGAAAAAAAGCGCGTCAACTGACGCGCTTTTTGTGGTTCTTGCTGCTGACAGCGGCTTATTCGGCCGTCTCGCTGCTGGCAAACTCCGGCACCTTGGCCATGGCATCCAGCACCACCTGAATACCGGCGCCCGGTTTGCAGGCGTTCTCGCTCAGGTGACGGCGCCAGGCGCGGGCTCCCTGCATGTTCTGGAACAGCCCCAAAATGTGGCGGGTCATATGGGAGAGGTAGTTGCCCTTGGCCAGCTCCTGCTCGATATAGGGCAGCATCATCCGCACCACCTCGTGGCGACTCGGCACGGCGTTATTCTGGCCGAACACCAGATTGTCCACCTGCGCCAGAATGTAGGGGTTCTGATAGGCTTCACGCCCCATCATGACGCCATCGACGTGTTGCAGGTGCTCCAGAGTCTGCTCCATGGAGGTGACGCCGCCGTTGAGGGCGATGGTCAGCTCCGGGTAATCCTGCTTGACCCGATAGACGCGGGGATAATCGAGGGGCGGGATCTCGCGGTTCTCCTTGGGGCTTAAACCACTCAGCCACGCCTTGCGGGCATGGACGATAAAGGTGTCGCAACCGGCATCGCGCACCTGTTCGATAAAGGCCTGCAGAAATTCGTAGGAGTCCTGATCGTCGATGCCGATACGGGTCTTCACCGTTACCGGGATATCGACCACATCGCGCATCGCCTTGACGCAGTCAGCCACCAGCGCCGGTTCACCCATCAGGCAGGCACCAAAACGGCCGTTCTGCACCCGATCGGAGGGGCAACCGACGTTGATGTTCACCTCGTCATAGCCACGCTCCTCGGCCAGCTTGGCGCAGCGCGCCAGATCTGCCGGATTGCTGCCACCCAGTTGCAGGGAGATGGGGTGCTCCTGCTCGCTGTAACCCAGATAATCCCCCTTGCCGTGGATGATGGCGCCAGTGGTCACCATTTCGGTATAGAGCAAGGTCTGGCGACTCATCAGTCGATGAAAGTAACGGCAATGCCGATCAGTCCAGTCCAGCATAGGGGCAATGGAGAAACGGTGGTCGATGGTTTTACTGCGAGAATCAGCTACAGAGCCTGTTTTTACTGAGTTTTCGTTGTTCTGTTTCTGAGTCATTTTAGGTCGTTTCCAGTCATTTATTGGTTGCACCTGCCCCACATCTGCCCCACAATTCCATGGGGCAGGTAAATTCCAAGAGGTTAGTCATGGCCGGTTATCGCGAATTCAACTCCGAAGTGCAACACCCGCCAAATCAAGCAACCTGTCGTAGTTCATCAAACACGATCTGCGGTT
>NZ_JAPDCD010000068.1:0-13952 GCF_027705695.1 Aeromonas sp. QDB62
AGCCAAGGCCCCAGAGGTATAGTGTGAAAAAAGCCAATAAAAACAATGCCAGTCAGGCTTAACTGACTGGCATTAGGCACATGGCCCCTCTCTCTTTTCCGCTGGCAGCTTTGGCGCATCAGTCAGCAACGTCCCTCACACGGTCAGGCCGCCTTGCTTCTGGCCGTACGCTTGCCCGAACTCTTGCGAGGCGCTGCACCGCCAACCGCTGGACTCTTGCGTTTGGTAAAGCGCCGTTTGCTGGCACCCGGCGCCTCCTTCGGCAGGTCGCTGAAGCTGGCGCCAGAGTCCTGCCGCGCCCCCTCGATCAAGCCGTTGAGCTGTTCGGTGAGCGGCCCCATAAACTGCTGATAGCTGCCGTGGCGCTCGGCGATCTGGCCTAGGCTCTGCTCCCACAGCGCCGTCATATCCGGCGTAGTGGCGGTGGCGGGCAGCGCCTGCACCAGCGCCCGCCCGGTCGGGGTCGCCTTGATGCTCTTGCCCTGACGCACCAGAAAGCGGCGCTTGAACAGCAGGTCGATGATACCGGCCCGGGTCGCCTCGGTGCCGAGGCCGTCGGTATCGCGCAGAGTTTTGCGGATCTCGGGATCCTGCACATAGCGGGCGATGCCGGTCATGGCCGCCAGCAGGGTGGCATCGGTGAACGACTTGGGCGGCTGGGTCATCTTCTCCAGCAGTTCGCCCCGCTCGCACAACAGTTGCTCTCCCTCTTTCAGAGCCGGCAGGGTGCCCGCCTTCTCTTCGTCGTCATCCTCCTCCACCCCGAGCAGTGCCTTCCAACCCGCTTTCAGAATGCGGCGCGCCTTGGCCTGAAACAGACCACCGGCGATGCGCAGCAGCACCTTGCTGTCGTTGTATTCGAACGGGGGATAGAACTGCAGCAGGTACTGGCGGGCAATCAGGCCATAGAGCTTCGCCTCGTCGGCCCCCAACGTGGCGGGATTGCCCTGCTTCTCGGTGGGGATGATGGCGTGGTGGGCATCCACCTTGCTGTCGTTCCACGCCTTGCTGCGGATCTTGCCATCCGCCTCGCTAACCGCCTTGGCCAGCGTGGGCGCTGTGGCGGCGATGGCGCCGCGCACCTGCTCGGCCCGCTTGAAATGATCGGTCGGCAGGTAGCGGCTGTCGGAGCGCGGATAGGTGATGAGCTTGTGGCGTTCGTAGAGGCTCTGGCAGATGTCGAGCACCCGCTTGGCATCCATACCGAACCGTTTGGCGGCATCGATCTGCAGGCTGGAGAGGTTGTAGGGCAGCGGCGCCGCCTGCTTGCGGGCCTGCTCCTCCACCGATTCGACCTGTGCCGGTTGGCCGTTGATCCGGCTCACCACCTTGTCGGCCAGCGCCCGGTTGAGCACCCGCCCCTCCTCGTCCTGCCACGGCAGGCAGGCTTCGGACGGCAACCACTTGGCGGTGAAGCGCTCGTTACCGTCGGTCAGCTGATGGGCCAGCACCTCGTAGAAGGGTTTGGGTACAAAGGCC
Source organism: Aeromonas sp. QDB62 (assembly GCF_027705695.1). Classification (NCBI taxonomy): domain Bacteria; kingdom Pseudomonadati; phylum Pseudomonadota; class Gammaproteobacteria; order Aeromonadales; family Aeromonadaceae; genus Aeromonas; species Aeromonas sp. QDB62. The sequence goes on from NZ_JAPDCD010000068.1 coordinate 1,480, forward strand.
TCGATCTCGAGATCTCGTCGCACCACCAGCCCGAGCAGCGGGGTCTGCACCCGACCGACCGAGAGCAGCTCGCTGCAACCTGCCTTGCGCCCGAGCAGGGTGTAGGCGCGGGTCATGTTGATGCCATAGAGCCAGTCGGCCCGACTGCGGGCAAGTGCGGAGACCGCCAGCGGCACGAACTCCTTGTTGTCCCGCAGCTTCTCGAGCGCGCGGCGCACCGCGGGCGGGTTGAGATCGCTGATGAGACAACGCTGCACCGGCTTGGTTTTCGGGTAGCCGAGAAAGTCGATTACCTCGTCCACCAGCAGTTGCCCTTCCCGATCCGGGTCACCGGCGTTGACCACGCAGTCGGCCTGCTTGATCAGCCGCTTGATAACGGTGAGCTGGGCTTTGGTCTTGGGCTTGGCCACCAGCTGCCACTGGGCGGGGATGATGGGGAGGTGCTCCATCCGCCACTGCTTGAAGGCGGCGTCATAGGCATCGGGCTCAGCCTGCTCCAGCAGATGGCCGATACACCAGGTGACCACATCCCCCTGGGCTGTTTCGATAAAACCGTCGCCCTTCTTGTGGGGCTTGGGCAGGGCATCGGCAATGGCGCGGCCCAGCGTGGGCTTCTCGGCGATAAAGAGTCGCATCGGTGGCTACCTGCAATACTGTATATGCAGACAGTATACAACTGCCACCGCGAAAGCCCAACTGCCCCTATTCGTCGAACGGGTGATCGTGGATGGCGGCAAACAGCCGCGCCTGATTGAGCAGCGGCGCATAGTGGAAGGCATTTTCGCCATCTTCCGCCAGCAGGTAGTCGGTCAGCTGTTCGCGCACCGCCTCTTGCAGGGTCTCCAGCTTCCACGGCTTGGCAAGGTAGTAGTGCAGTCCGCCACGATTGACCGCCTCGACGGTCGCTTCCAGCCCCGCTTGCCCGGTCAACAGCAATTTGCGACTGGCACGGGTGGTGGCACGCCGGTTCAGCTCCACCAGAAAATCGACCCCCAGGGTTCCCGGCATGATGTGGTCACAGAGGATCAGCGCCAGCTTGTTGCCGTCGCCCTCCCACTCCTCCACCACCGCTCGCGCCTCATCGACACTCTCGGCCGCCTCCAGCTCGAAGTGGGAACGGAACGGGGCGAGATCGTGGATCACCGCATCCAGCACCTCCCGCTCATCGTCCACACACAGGATCAGATAGTGTTTGTTCATTACTCCTCCTTGGCGACATGGTTTGGCACGTCGCACGATTGATGCTGGCGACGGCTCAGGCCGCATGCTCCTTGTTGTTTTGAGGTTCGCCCCCGTAACCGGCCTGCCCCATGCCGTCCAGCGGCAGACAGACCCGCATCCGGGTGTAGCGGCCCGGTTCGGAGGCCACCTCGATCCGGCCGTGGTGCTGCTGAACTATCTGCAGCGAAACGCTCAGACCGATACCAAGACCGAAATGGCCCTCCCGCTTGGTGGTGAAGTTGAGATCGAAGATCCGCTGCCACAGCTCGGGCTCGATGCCGCAACCGCTATCCTCGATCTCTACCATAACCCACTCGGGCTCCAGCAACCCGGTGCGGATGGTGAGTCGCCCCGGGCCGCTCATGGCATCCAGACTGTTGGCGATGAGGTTGGTCCACACCTGTTGCAGGGCGATGGGGTGACAGCGCACCAGCGGCAGCGGCTGGTACTCCTTGCAGATCTCATGGTGCTTGAGGCGGTTTTCGAAAATCATCAGGGTATCTTCCAGCCCCTCGTGCAGATCCACCAGCAAGGGTTCGAGCCGATCCTGCCGCGCATACTGCTTGAGGCTCTTGACCAGATCGCCGATGCGGCGGGCACACACCTCGATATTGCGCAGGAAGCTGCCGGTCTGCTGGAACAACTCCAGCCGGGATAGCAGCGCCTCCCGCTCTGCGGCGGTGCGGCTGGCAAACCAGCGCTGCCAGTTCAGCTCGTCATCCAGATTCATCTGCACCGCCAGCCGCGCCTGCTGGCGATCGCCAAAGCGCCCCTCAGCCTGCCGGGTCTTGTCACGGATCTCGCTGGTCGAGACCGGCTGGGCAGTCAGTGCCTGACAGAGGGTCTGGTTGCCCAGCCCTTTGATGGGGGGTGGCAGCTCGAGATTGACCAGATCGGGGATGGCGGCCCGCAGGGTCTCGCTGCCACGGATGATGGCCGCCACCGGGTTGTTCAGCTCGTGGGCAACGCCTGCCACCAGCTGACCCAGCATCGCCATCTTTTCGCTCTCCACCAGCTGGGCGTGAGCGGCATCGAGGGAGTTGAGGGTCTGTTGCAGCCGCATCTCGGTGCGGATGCTGTTTTGCAGGCGGCGGTTGAAGTGGCGCAGCAGCAGGTTGGTAAAGGAGGGGAGCAGTTCGCTGCGCGCCTGCATCACCCGGGAGAATTGCAGCTTGTCGAGCTTGATCACCTCGGCGCCGGTCAGGGTCACCCCGGTGGTGAAGGCGGGTTCGCCGGTGACGAAGGACATGCCCCCCACCAAGGAACCGGTGCGGTAGTGCACCACCTCCTGATCGATGCCCTGCTCGTCCCGCTTGCGCAGCACCACCTCCCCCTTGGCGATAAACCAGAGAAAGCTGTTGGGCTCCCCCTCGCGGGTCAGCACATGGCCCGGACTGTAGTGGCGGCAGACCCGCGCCTCGTCGTTGCCATCGAAAAACTGGTAGAGGCCGTCGATCACCACCCGCGACAGTTCTTCATCGCTGCAGTGGGTGTAATCCATAAAACCCTGCCGATAGGCCGCCAGCTGGCGATCGACATGGACCCGCAGCAACTTCTGGTTGTCGAGCACGGCGGCATAGCTCAGCAGGTCAGCCTCGGGCTGGAGCAGCACAAAGTGGCTGGCCTGCTCGATCACCGCCCGGCGCAGGCTGCCATCGCGCCAGGGGCGCTGCAGGTAGTAGTCGAGACGACCGAGGTTGACCGCCTCGATGATCGATTTCATCTCCGGCTGGCTGCCCAACAGGATCTTGCGGCACGCCTCGTGGCGGCTGCCGAGGCGGATCAGAAAATCGGCCCCTCGCCCATCCCCCAGATCGCTGTCACACACCACCACGGCGGGCGGCTGCCCCTTACGATCCAGCTCGTCCAAGGCCAGCTCAGCCGACTCCTGCCCGACCACCACCACCAGCGCAAAATGGCCGAGTAGCGGGGCCAGCTCCTGTTCGAATTCGGTCAGCAGCTGCACGTTGGCGGCGACACACAGCAGTGAGAAAGGGCTCATCGGCGACACTCCGTTGTGGCTCACTGTTCACTATATCAACGAATCTTGTGGGGTTTTGCGAGGGGGCTAACAGCTGTCGTGGAAAGTGAATAAATTGCTCAATCGACGATTAATTGAATTTAATTCCACCAAGCTGTCAATATCAAAATAAAAGACAAAGTGTGACAGCCATCAAAAAATATAAACCATGATGAAGGTCAACGCCTTATCCCTGTCATTACTACTACTATTGGACTACTACTATGTTGGTAAAAATTGACCGTAGGAAAACGCCGCCATGATTGGAAAACTGATAAGAAAAACCTGGTTCTGGCTCCTGCTGCTCGGGGCCCTGCTGGGTGTCGCGGCACTGGGTGTCACCGTGACCGTGCTGCACAAGACCAGCTCCACCGAATTCTGCGTCTCCTGCCACTCCATGCAGACTCCGCTCGCCGAGTATCAGGGCAGTGTCCACTTCCAGAACACCAAGGGGATCCGCGCCGAGTGTGCCGACTGCCACATTCCGGGCGATCCCACCTCCTACCTGTGGACCAAGGTGCGCGCCGTGAAGGATATCTATCACGAAGCGATCGGCACGCTCGACACGCCTGAGAAATATGAAGCCCACAAGCTGCGGATGGCCCAATCTGTCTGGGACGAGCTGAAAGCCAACGACTCCGCCACCTGCCGCAGCTGCCACAGCTACGAGGCGATGGACATACTGGCCCAACGCCCCAATGCCCGTGCCGAACACCCGGTCGCCATCAAGGAAGGACAAACCTGTATCGACTGCCACCGCGGTGTCGCCCACATCATGCCTGACATGAGCGGCCTGGCTGCCGCCGGTGCCAGCGAGCTGGCGCAGGCTGCGGCCCAGACTCCGGCCAACGTCACCACCCGTTATGCCATCGCTACCACCCCGCTGTTCCTCGATGCCGCCGCCAAGACTGACGAAGGCACCCTGATGCCCTCCACCAAGGTGGAAGTACTGGCCAACGAAAACGGCCGCGCCAAGGTGCAGATCGAAGGCTGGCAACAGGATGGCGTGAGCGAAGTGTTCTACGCCGCACCGGGCAAGCGGATCCTCAGCGTACTGGTCGGCGATGCCGCCAAGAAAGCGCTGGTCACCGGCCAGAGCGAAACCGACAGCGCCACCAACCTCACCTGGCATCAGGTCAAGCTGACCGCCTGGGTCGACCAGACCCAGCTCATCGGCGATCAGGGCAAGCTGTGGCAATACGCCTCCACCCTGATGTCCAACAACTGTACCGGCTGCCACGGCCTCACCGCGCTGGATCACTTCAATGCCAACCAGTGGATCGGCGTCATCAAGGGGATGGAATCTCGTACCTCCCTGACCCCGGAACAGGCTCGCATGCTGACCCAGTATGTCCAAAAACATGCCAGTGACATGAGCGCGGCCCACTAAGGCTGGAACAGAGGAAAACCGTTATGACTTTTTTCAACGACAAGAAGACCAATCTGTCCCGCCGCAACCTGCTCAAGGGGCTCGGCGCCTGCGCAGCCCTGCCCCTGCTCGGCGGTATTTTTCCCAAGAGTGCACTGGCGCAAGCCATCAGCACCGCATTGAGCCAGTTCCCGACTCTGGTGCCCGCCCAGAAGGGCATTCTGACCGGCGCCCACTGGGGTGCGTTTGAAGCTGTCGTCGAAGATGGCCGCATGGTGCGCGTCCAGCCGGTGGCCGATGATCCGGCGCCGAACGATCTCATCGACATGGCACCGTTCCAGGTGCACGCCAAAAACCGCATCAAGTACCCCATGGTACGCAAGAGCTGGCTGGAACACGGCCCGGGCGCCAAACCCGAGCTGCGCGGCGCCGACGAGTGGGTGCGAGTGAGCTGGGACAAGGCGATCGAACTGGTGGCCGGTGAAATCCAGCGCGTGCAGAGCGACTTCGGCCCGCAGGCGATCCACGCCGGTTCCTACGGCTGGAAGAGTGTCGGCATGTTCCACAACAGCCGCACCCTGCTGCACCGCCTGATGAACCTCTCCGGCGGTTTCACCGGTTATGCCGGTGACTACTCCACCGGTGCGGCTCAGGTGATCATGTCCCACGTGATGGGCTCCATCGAGGTGTACGAGCAGCAGACCGCCTGGCCCAACGTGGTGGAGAACGCCGAACTGGTGGTGCTGTGGGGGGTCAACGCTCAGGTCACCCTGAAGAACAGCTGGAACATGCCGGATCACGAGGGTCAGGCCGGCTTCAAGGCGCTGAAAGAGAAAGGCACCCGCGTCATCAGCATCGACCCCATCTACAACGAGACCGCCAAGCTGGTCGGTGCCGAGTGGATTGCCCCGAACGCCTACACCGACGTGGCCATGATGCTGGGTGTCGCTCACACCCTCTACAGCGAGAAGAAGCACGATCAGGCCTTCCTCGATCGCTACACCGTCGGCTTCGACAAGTTCCTCGCCTACCTGCTCGGCAAGGATGACGGTCAGCCGAAGAGCGCCGAGTGGGCGAGCACCGTCTGCGGCGTCGATGCCAAGGTAATTCGCCAGCTGGCCCTCGACATGGCCGCCAAACGCACCATGATCATGGCCGGTTGGGGCATGCAGCGTCAGCAGCACGGCGAACAGCCGAACTGGATGCTGGTGACCCTGGCCGCCATGCTGGGCCAGATCGGCCTGCCGGGCGGCGGCTACGGCTTCAGCTACCACTACTCCTCCGGTGGCAGCCCCACCGCCAAGGGCGGCATTCTGGCGGGTATCTCCGCCGGCAACGCACCGAAGAACAGCCCGGCACCGATCCCGGTGGCCCGTATCGCCGACTGTCTCGCCAACCCGGGCAAGACCATCGACTTCAACGGCCGCAAGGTGACCTATCCGGACATCAAGCTGGTCTACGTGGCGGGCGGCAACCCCTTCCACCACCATCAGGACACCAACAACCTGCTGCAGGCGTGGCGCAAGCCGCAGACCGTGATCGTTCACGAACCCTACTGGACCGCCACCGCCAAGCACGCCGATATCGTGCTGCCGGTCACCACCAGCTACGAGCGCAACGATCTGGAGATGGGGGGCGACTACTCCCAGCGCTATGTGTTCCCGATGCACCAGTGCGTGCCGCCCCAGTTTGAAGCCCGCAACGACTTCGACATCTTCAGCGCCATCGCCGCCAAGCTGGGTGTGCAGGAGCAGTACACCGAAGGGAAGGACGAGATGCTGTGGCTCAAGCAGATGTACGACGGCATGGCGGCGCAGGCCCGTGGTGCCCGCGTGGCGCTGCCGCCGTTCAACATGTTCTGGGAGTCCAACAACTACATCCGCTTCCCGATCCCCGAGGCCAACCGCCAGTGGATCCGTCACGCCGATTTTCGCGAGAGCCCGCTACTCAACCCGCTCGGTACCCCGTCCGGCAAGATCGAGATCTTCTCCAACACGGTGGCGGGGATGGGTTATGCCGACTGCGCCGGCCATCCCAAGTGGTATGAGCCCAAGGAGTGGGTGAAGAGCGAGGTGGCGGCGCGCTATCCGCTGTCGCTCAACACCTCCCACCCGACCCAACGGCTGCACTCCCAGCTCGACAACACCCCGCTGCGGGACAAGTTCGCCATCGCCGACCGCGAAGCGATCATGATCCATCCGCTGGACGCCAAGGCCCGCGGCATTGCCCAGGGGGATCTGGTGCGCGCCTTCAACGAGCGCGGCCAGATTTTGGTGGGCGCCCTGCTCTCCGAAGATGTGCGTCAGGGGGTGGTGCGGATCTGCGAAGGGGCCTGGTTTGATCCGGCCAAGCCGGGCGAAGCGGGCAGCATCTGCAAGAACGGCAACGTCAACTGCCTCACCTTCGACGAAGGCTCGTCCAGTCTGGCGCAAGGCAACTGCGGCCACATGGCCCAGCTGCAGATCGAGAAGTACACCGGCCCAGTGCTGGTCAACACCGCCCACGCGGTGCCGGCCAACGGCTAAGGCTGTAGCACCCCAATAAAAACGGCGCCATCAAGGCGCCGTTTCTGTATCTGTCTGCCATCTGTCTACCAAAGCGCAGGCATGGTCGGGATGGGTTTAGAACTCCCCTTCCTCCATATACTCCTGCGCGCACTCCACCAGCTGCGGCCACAGCTCTTCCGGCACCCAGGCGTCCGGGTCATCTTCATCCCCGTCGTACTGGCTCCAGAAGTAGCGGCGCAGGCCGGAGGCGAACTCGTCGCTGATCTCAGCCAGCTCCGAGAGCGGCCCCAACCAGGCGATGCGACGCAGGCCGGAGGCGAGATCGTTGATGGCATCCATCAGGGTGCGATCGTCGAAGCTCTGCTCCACCAGCAGGGTGAAGCGCTCGCGCGCCTGTTCGGTCTGATCTTCCTCCAGCTCGCCCACATCGGCCAGCAGGTCGACAAAATCTTCCAGAAGGAACGCGATCAGGCCATCCCTGTCTTCAAACCACTGGATCTGGGCGCCCTTGACCCCCAGCACAGAGGCATCAAACGAATCGTCAAGGTGACACAGTGCCCACGGATCGTCGGTCATGCTTCTCTTCCTCAGGCTAAAACAAATGCCATATGTTATGCCTAGCTCTCGACTCTTGCCACCTTGGGCAACGAGAGAGAGGCGGCCAGACCGCCCAGTTCGGCGCGGCCCATGATGAAACTGCCCCGATAGGCTTCCGCCAGATCGGAGACGATGTTGAGACCCAGGCCCGAGCCCGGCACCTTCTCGTCGAGCCGCACTCCGCGCAGCACAGCTTTGGCGATCTGATCCTCGCTCATGCCGGGGCCGTCATCCTCGATGCGCAGGGTGATCCAGCCCCCCAGCTCGGCGCTGGAGATGCGCAGCTCGCTGGCGGACCACTTGAAGGCGTTCTCCAACAGGTTGCCCACCATCTCGTCGAAGTCCTGCTCCTCCACCCCGACCGCCAGATTGGCGGGCACTTGCAGATCCACCGTCTTGCCCGGATAGAGGCGGGAGAAGGCGCGGCAGATGTACTCCACCCGCGCCCGCACCGGCGTCGAGACCCCGAGGATCTTGGCGGCGCCGGTCACCCGCGCCTTGCCGAGGTGGTAATCAATGTGGCGCTGGATCTGGTCGAGCTGCTCACCGATGGCGGCTTGATCCTCCGGCGGCAACTGGGCCACCTGATTGCGCATGATGCTGAGCGGCGTCTTGAGGGCATGAGCCAGATTACCGGTGTGGGAACGCGCCCGCTGCAGCAACTCGCCGTAGTGGTGCAGCAGCCGGTTGATATCCTCCACCAGCGGCTGGATCTCCAGCGGATAGCGCAGCCGGAATCCCTCCTGATGGCCCTCATGAACCCTTCCCAGTTCACGGCGCAGCAAGTGCAGCGGCCGCAAACCATAGACGATCTGGAACATGAAGCCGAGCACCAGACCGGCGGCGGCAAAGCCGAGGCCGAGGAACAGGCTGATGCGGGTCTTGTTGAGGGTCTGGGTCAGGGCGCTGCTGTCCTTGGCCATCACCAGAGTGAACACCCGATCGGAACCGGGCAGCAGCACGGTGCGGGTCATGATCAGCAAGGGCTCACGATTTGGCCCCTTGCCGACGAACAGGTCGGGATCGCCAAACGCCGACTTGAGCCCGTCGCTCTTCAGGGTGGTATCCCACAGAGAGCGGGAGCGCCCCACCACATCGTGGCCCAGCTCCAGCTGCCAGTAGTAGCCGGAGTAAGGCTGGCTGAAACGGGGATCCGACATCGGCTCGACCACCACCGGCAGGCCGGTTTTGGCCACCTCCAGCCGGGAGAGCAGATCGTAGAGCTGCAGACGCAGACCGTCGGCCTCCGCCTCCTGCCAGTAGTTGCGCATCATGGTCTGCAGGCTGAAGCCGGTAGCGAACAGAAACAGCCCGCACCACACCAGCGCGATGGCGAGCAGTCGCCCCCGCAGGGTTCTGACCAGCCTCATTCGTTGATCCGGTACCCGAGGCCGCGCACTGTTTCAATCAGGTCAGGGTTGGTTTTCTTGCGGATCCGGCCGATGAACACCTCGACGGTGTTGGAGTCGCGGTCGAAATCCTGAGCGTAGATGTGGTCGATCAGCTCGCTGCGCGACACCACCTTGCCCCGGTGCTGCATCAGATAACCGAGCACCCGGAACTCGTGGGCGGTCAGCTTGATGGGGGTCCCTTCATACCACACCTGGGACGCCGCCATGTCGAGCCGCACTCCGCCAATCTCCAGAATGGAGCTGGCGTTGCCTGCCGCCCGGCGCACCAGCGCATGGACCCGCGCTACCAGCTCGGCCACCTGGAACGGCTTGGTGAGGTAGTCATCGGCACCGGCGTTGAGCCCTTCGATCTTCTCGTGCAGCTGACCACGGGCGGTCAGTACCAGCACCGGGGTATCGATCCCCTTGCTGCGCCACTCTTTCAGCACGCTCAGGCCATCGCGCCCCGGCAGGCCGAGGTCGAGAATGATGGCGTCGTAGGGTTCGGTCTCGCCGAGAAAACCGGCCTCGTTGCCGTCGTGGCAGAGATCGGTGACAAAGCCGGAGAGGCGTAGCTGTTCGGCCAGCTGGCCGGCCAGGATTTTTTCGTCTTCAACAATCAGAATTCGCATGAACAGGCTTCCACACAGGGGTTATTCATCATCCTCGACCGGGGGCTTGGGCGGTTCGAACAGCCGCTCCAGATGGTGGCCCTTGGCCCACACCAGCTCAAGGTTGTCGGCCCGATAGGCCACCTTGATCACGCTGTTCTCCCGATCGATGACTCGCAGTTCATAGAGCCAGATACCATCCTCTTCCCCCAGATCCACCCGCAACACCCGTACCGGCAATCTGGCCGCCACCTCCATCATTTCATGGAAGGGCCGAACCCGTCCCTCATGGACAGCTTGCTGCAGTTGGGCTTCATCAGGCGTGACCGCCTGTGCCAGCACCGGCAGCAATAACCCGAGCAGAGGGAGCGCTCTATTCATGGATGATTCATCTCCAAAAACCTAACATAATGGCGTTTATAGTCTGCCAGCCATGAATCCGGAATGAATATGATCCCGCGCAGTGTCCTGCTGATCCTTTGTCTGTTGAGTGCCACAAGCTGGGCGGCCCAGAGCCGTCTCGACATGGCCGGGCTGGTCAAACTCCTGCTGGCGCAAGGGTATCACGACATTCGGGAAGTGGAGCTGGAAGGGGACAAATTCGAGGTCAAAACCCTCAATCGCCAGGATCAGAAGGTGCATCTCATCGTCGATGCCTACACTGGCGAGATCAAACAACAAGAGGCCGATTAGGCCTCTTTTGCATTCCAGCGTCCCCGCCAGGCGCGCAGTAGCTTATCTTTCCTCGGCCAGAGCAGGGCGCAAGCCAGCAACAGGTAGACGAGAGGCTCCCCCCAACCACTCTTGAGCGACCACCAGTAGTGCACCGGCACCAACAGGGCGATGGCATAGACCCAGTTGTGCAGCTTCTGCCATGCGGCGCCCATTCTGCGCTGCAATGCGGGCAGCGAGGTGATGCTGAGGGCGGCCAGCAGCAGCAATGCCACCATCCCCACCACTATGTAGCTGCGCTTGACCAGCTCGCCGCCAATCAGCCCCCAGTCAAACTGCAGATCCAGCCCCAGCCACGCCATGAAGTGGAGCAGCGCCCAGGTAAAACACCAGAGCCCGAGGGGGCGGCGCAGCTTGATAAGCTGCCCCTGCCGCCAGCGCCTAGCCAGCGGCGACACCAGCAGGGTGAGCAGCAGCAGGTTGAGCGCCCCCTTGCCGAGGTAGTGGATCAGCTCCGGCACCGGATCGCCCCCCAACAAGCCTGCCGGAATGGCAAAACCCAGCCAGAGCAGAAAGCCGAGGGAGCCCAGATGCACCAGCGCCCGCAAGCCGCTGATATGGGCCGGTTTCAATCTCAGTACCATTGGCGCAGATCCATCCCCTGATAGAGCGAGGCGACTTCGTCACCATAGCCGTTGAACATCAGGGTCGGCTGACGCTTGGCGCCAAACACGCCACCCTCGCCGATGAAACGCTCGCTGGCCTGACTCCAGCGCGGGTGATCCACCTGCGGATTGACGTTGGCGTAGAAGCCATATTCGTTGGGCGCCAGCAGGTTCCAGGTGGTCGGCGGCATCTCCTCCACCAACCGGATCGAGACGATGCTCTTGATGCTCTTGAAGCCATACTTCCACGGCACCACCAGCCGGATCGGCGCGCCATTCTGAGCGGGCAGGGTCTTGCCATAGAGCCCCATCGCAAGGAAGGAGAGCGGGTGCATCGCCTCGTCGATACGCAGCCCCTCCACGTAAGGATACTCGATGCCGCCCCCCAGACTGGAGGCCTGCCCCGGCAGCTGTTTCGGGTCAAACAGGGTTTCGAAGGCGACAAACTTGGCGCGACTGGTGGGCTCGGCACGGCGGATAATCTCCGCCAGTGAGATACCGTTCCAGGGCAGCACCATGGACCAGGCTTCGACGCAGCGCAGCCGGTAGATCCGCTCCTCCAGCTCGCTCTTGTTGATGAGATCCCACACATCGAGGGTAAAGGGCTTGGCCACCTCTCCCTCTACCTTGAGGGTCCAGGGTTCGGGTTTGAGGTAATGGGCATTGCGGGCCGGGTCGGACTTGTCGGTGCCCAGCTCATAGAAGTTGTTGTAACTGGTGGCCTTCTCCTCCGGTGTCAGCACCAGATTGGCCGGGCGCTCGGCAGGCTTGCTGTTGAGCGGCCTGGTGGCTAACTGGGGGGCATCCTCTTTACCGCGCAGCAGGTCGAGCACACCGGCCTGAGTGGGGAAAGCGAGGGTGGCGGCGCCCAGACCCAGCCCCTTGAGAATAAGGCGGCGATCCTGATAGACGGCTTCCGGAGTGACATCCTGTTCGGTGAGGGGGTGAGCGGCACGACGCTTGATCAACATGAAAAACTCCCGGGGCTACATAAGGCGATATGGATAAGACCCGCCCCGGCAGATTTTTATTTCACACAAATTTACATCATGTGGTGCAGGGGCAGTGCCTTGGCCATGGTGCCGACCAGAAACAGGACTACGAACACCAGCAGGGGAACGATCACATTGGGCGCCATCAGACTCACTCCATGAGCAGGACAGGGCCTCTAACTATGGCCGACTGTCAGGCCGGTCTCCAATGAATTTTTTTCGCGAGCGCAAGCGTATTCCTGAGTTGAAAAGGGTGATGAAGATCACACACAATTCGGCCCCCGCTTGCCGCCCCGATTGCCGGGGGTAGGCTGCCCATTTTGCGAAGCCAACTAAAGAGTCGCCCCATGAGCCTAATGCCGATCAGTTAAGGATCCATTGACCGATCCTCCTGATGTGTAAAAATCCGAAACCTGTTGATTGGTTTC
>NZ_JAPDCD010000069.1:0-12251 GCF_027705695.1 Aeromonas sp. QDB62
AGCCAAGGCCCCAGAGGTATAGTGTGAAAAAAGCCAATAAAAACAATGCCAGTCAGGCTTAACTGACTGGCATTAGGTCGTAAGGCCTCCCGTTTTTTACAGACGAGATGCGCGGGTTGCCACCCGGCGCGGGGATGCGTTCCTGAAAGAGAGATTGCGATTAACGGGCGGCGACTTTATAGACCACTTTGATCAGCTGATAGCGCAGAGAGGACGCATCGGCCGGTACATCGGTGAGCTGCTCTTTGCTGACCGTGATCTGATAGCGGTAGCCCGGCTCGAACTGGAAGCCTTCAATATTCTGGTAGAACAGGGTCCAGGGCTGCTGCTCATCGCTGCGAACCTGCATGCACTGCATCGGACCGACCCCGACGCAATCGACCAGCTGGCTGTTGATATAGAGGGTCTCCCCCTGTGACGGGGCGGGGGCGCTCTGGCAGGCGGTCAGCAGCAAGGCGGCGCTGATAAACAGTGGTTTCATGATGGATTCCTTCAACGCGAAAGGGGGCATTAGAGCGGCAAACAAAAAGGCGGTCAATGACCGCCTTTGTAACAAACCATATCAGCGCAGTGGTTAGCGCTGCTCGAGCGGAGTGAACTCGCGCAGCGGGTGGCCCACGTAGAGCTGGCGTGGACGACCGATCTTGCTGTCCGGGTCTGAGTGGAACTCGTTCCAGTGGGCAATCCAGCCGATGGTGCGGGAGATGGCGAAGATCACGGTGAACATGCTCATCGGGATGCCGATCGCCTTCATGATGATGCCGGAGTAGAAGTCTACGTTCGGGTAGAGTTTCTTCTCGACGAAGTAGGGGTCGGAGAGCGCAATGCGCTCCAGCTCCATGGCCACGTCCAGCAGCGGATCCTTGATCTGCAGCTCGGTCAGTACTTCGTGGCAGGTTTCGCGCATCACGGTGGCACGGGGGTCGTGGTTCTTGTAAACACGGTGACCGAAGCCCATCAGGCGGAACGGATCGTTCTTGTCCTTGGCCTTGGCGATGTACTCGGGGATGCGTTCCACCGAGCCGATCTCTTCCAGCATGCGCAGGCAGGCTTCGTTGGCACCACCGTGGGCCGGTCCCCACAGGGAGGCGATCCCGGCGGCGATACAGGCGAACGGGTTGGCACCGGAGGAGCCAGCCAGACGAACGGTGGAGGTGGAGGCGTTCTGCTCGTGATCCGCATGGAGGGTGAAGATACGATCCATGGCGCGTTCAACGATGGGGTTGACCTTGTACTCTTCGGTCGGCACGCCAAACATCATGTGCAGGAAGTTGCCTGCATAGGAGAGGGCGTTACGCGGCTGCATGAACGGCTGGCCGATGGAGTACTTGTAACACATGGCGGCCAGGGTCGGCATCTTGGAGAGCAGACGGAAGGCACAGATCTCGCGATGCTGCTCGTTGTTGATGTCGAGGGCATCGTGATAGAAGGCGGAGAGGGCGCTGACCACACCGCACATGATGGCCATGGGGTGGGAGTCACGACGGAAGCCGCGGAAGAAGAAGGCTATCTGCTCATGCACCATGGTGTGGCGGGTGACCAGACGTTCGAATTCGGCATATTGCGCCTTGGTGGGCGCCTCGCCATACAGCAGGATATAGCAGACTTCCAGATAGGTGGCCTGGGTAGCAAGCTGGGCGATAGGGTAACCCCGGTGCAGCAAGACACCCAGATCCCCGTCAATGTAGGTAATCGCAGATTTGCAAGAACCGGTGGCCATGAAACCGGGGTCAAAGGTGAAATACCCCTGTGATCCCAATTTTCTGACATCGATGACATCCGGGCCGATGGTGCCGGAGAGGATCGGCAGTTCGACCGGATCTTTTCCGGGCAGGTGTAGGGTGGCTATCTTATCAGCCATAGCACGTCTCCTTTGCTCTTTATAATTTGGTTCCAGTCCTACTCTATTACGACTTTTATGACGCTGGCAAAGGTTGTTACCCATACCGAGGTGGCTGGAGCGCCTTATTTGAAACAGAGTTCCTTATCAATGTCAATTTTGCTGAAACCCCATTAATGGCATTAATGAAATGTTAAATTAAATATGCGATCGAGTTTGCGGTTTTGTGTTTTCTTTGTAGCTAATTGATTGTCTTCGGTTAAGGCCGCCGATATACTGCGCCACGTGGGTCATGGCTGCAGGTGTTTGAAACGCTTTGGCAAAGCCTGATGTGAAACCGAAAACTCGCGTTTTGGCTTTTTCAGAGTGTTTTGGTAACAAAAAACCAACAATCACCATTCCGTGCCCTCAAGTGTGAGTTAAAACAATAACTAACGTGCTCAATGGAGCTGAGTGGGCAAGCGTGAAAAACAAACAGAGACCGGTCAACCTCGACCTACAGACGATCAGCTTTCCTGTCACTGCCATTGCATCCATCCTGCACCGTGTTTCAGGGGTTATTACCTTTGTTGCACTGGGCATCTTGCTGTGGATGCTTGGTACTTCACTCGCCTCTCCCGAAGGGTTTGCAACCGTGGTTGCCATCATGGACAACTTCCTGGTCAAACTCGTGCTGTGGGGGATCCTGACTGCGCTGGCATACCACATTGTGGGCGGCTTGCGTCATCTGGTCATGGATATGGGCTATTGGGAAGAGCTGGAATCCGGCAATCAGAGCGCCCGCGTGGCCTTCGTGATCACCGCGATCCTAGCTGTATTGGCGGGAGTGCTTGTATGGTAACCAATTC
This sequence comes from Aeromonas sp. QDB62, assembly GCF_027705695.1. Classification (NCBI taxonomy): domain Bacteria; kingdom Pseudomonadati; phylum Pseudomonadota; class Gammaproteobacteria; order Aeromonadales; family Aeromonadaceae; genus Aeromonas; species Aeromonas sp. QDB62. Next base: position 2,689 of record NZ_JAPDCD010000069.1, read on the forward strand.
TGCAACCTTCGGGCGCAGCGGCGTTCACGATTACATCCTGATCCGCGCCACCGCCCTCATCATGACCTGTTATGTCCTCTATCTGGTGGGCTTTGTCGCGTTCAACGACATCACCTACGAGGTGTGGGCAGGCTTCTTCGCCAAAACCTTCACCAAGGTATTCACCCTGTTGACCCTGCTCTGCGTACTGATCCACGCCTGGATTGGTCTGTGGCAGGTGCTGACTGACTATATCAAGCCGGTAGGGCTGCGCGGGGCGCTGCAATTTGCCCTGGTCGTGGTGCTGTTTGTCTATCTGATGACGGGTTTCGTCGTGCTGTGGGGTGTGTAAGGTGACTATTCCAACTCGTGAATTTGATGCGGTGGTGATTGGTGCCGGTGGTGCCGGTATGCGCGCCGCGCTGCAGATTGCCCAGTCCGGCAAGAGCTGCGCTCTGTTGTCCAAAGTTTTTCCAACCCGTTCTCACACGGTATCCGCCCAGGGCGGCATCACGGTCGCGCTGGGCAATGCCCACGACGACAACTGGCAGTGGCACATGTATGACACGGTAAAAGGTTCCGATTACATCGGTGATCAGGAAGCCATCGAGTACATGTGCAAGACCGGCCCCGAGGCCATCTATGAGCTGGAGAACATGGGGCTGCCCTTCTCCCGTTTCGACAATGGTTCTGTCTACCAGCGTCCGTTTGGTGGTCAGTCCAAGAATTTCGGTGGCGAGCAGGCTGCTCGTACCGCAGCGGCCGCCGACCGTACCGGTCACGCTCTGCTGCACACCCTCTATCAACAGAACGTCAAGAACAAGACCACCGTCTTCTCCGAGTGGTATGCGCTGGATCTGGTGAAAAACCAGGACGGCCACATCGTTGGCTGTACCGCCATCGATATGGAGAGTGGCGAAGTGGTCTACTTCAAGGCCAAGGCCACCGTGCTGGCCACCGGCGGTGCCGGTCGTATCTACCAGTCCACCACCAATGCCCACATCAACACAGGTGACGGTGTCGGCATGGCGCTGCGCGCCGGGGTAGGGGTGCAGGACATGGAGTTCTGGCAGTTCCACCCGACCGGCATCGCCGGGGCCGGGGTGCTGGTGACCGAGGGTTGCCGTGGTGAAGGCGGCTATCTGCTCAATAAAGATGGCGAGCGCTTCATGGAGCGTTATGCCCCCAACGCCAAGGATCTGGCCGGTCGCGACGTGGTGGCTCGCTCCATCATGATCGAGATCCGCGAAGGGCGTGGCTGCGACGGTCCCTGGGGCCCGCACATCAAGCTCAAGCTGGATCACCTCGGTAAAGAGGTGCTGGAATCCCGTCTGCCGGGCATCTGCGAACTCTCCCGCACCTTCGCCCACGTGGATCCGGTCAAAGAGCCGATCCCGATCATCCCGACCTGCCACTACATGATGGGCGGCGTGCCGACCAACGTGAATGGCCAGTGTCTGGCGCAAGACAAGGACGGCAACGACGTGCCGGTGGTCGGCCTGTTTGCGGTGGGTGAAATTGCCTGCGTCTCCGTACATGGTGCCAACCGTCTGGGTGGCAACTCGCTGCTGGATCTGGTGGTGTTCGGCCGTGCCGCCGGCATGCATCTGGTCAATACCCTGGGCGAGATGGATCACGGTCGCGATGCCTCCGAATCCGATATCGATGCCGCCATGGCGCGCTTCAATCGCTGGGAAAATTGCCGTGACGGCGAAGACCCGGTGCAGATCCGCAAAGACCTGCAGCGCTGCATGCAGAACAACTTCTCGGTGTTCCGCGAAGGGGATGCCATGGCAGAAGGGCTGGCCGAGCTGAAACTTATTCGCGAGCGCCTCAAGCATGCCCGTCTGGATGACACCTCCAAAGAGTTCAACACCCAGCGCATCGAGTGTCTGGAGCTGGACAACCTGATGGAGACGGCGTTTGCCACGGCAGTGGCGGCCAACTTCCGTACCGAGAGTCGCGGTGCTCACAGCCGCTTTGACTTCCCGGAGCGTGACGACGAGAGCTGGTTGTGCCACAGCCTCTATCACCCGGACACCGAGTCCATGACCCGTCGCGCTGTCAACATGTCACCCAAGACCCGTGAGGCGTTCCCGCCCAAGGTCCGGACTTACTGATTGCGGAGCCAGCCCTATGAACGTCACATTCTCTGTCTACAGATACAATCCGGATGTTGATAACGTCCCCCATATGAAGGAATATCGTCTTGATATTCCTGAAGGTTCCGACATGATGGTGCTCGACGCACTGATCCAGTTGAAAGAGCTGGATCCCACGCTCGCCTTCCGCCGCTCTTGCCGCGAAGGGGTCTGTGGATCAGATGGTCTCAACATGAATGGCAAGAACGGTCTTGCCTGTATCACCCCGCTCTCAGATCTGCTGAAGAAGGGCAATAACGTTGTTATCCGCCCCTTGCCTGGCCTGCCGGTGATCCGCGATCTGGTGATCGACATGACCCAGTTCTACACCCAGTGGGAGAAGGTCAAACCCTTCCTCATCAACGATGACAAGTTGCCGCCGGTGCGTGAGCACCTGCAATCCCCCGAAGAGCGCGCCAAGCTTGACGGCCTGTACGAGTGCATTCTCTGTGCCTGCTGCTCCACTTCGTGCCCCTCCTTCTGGTGGAACCCCGACAAGTTCATCGGTCCGGCCGGGCTGCTTGCCGCCTACCGCTGGCTGGCTGACAGCCGCGACACCGCGACCACCGAACGACTGGGGAATCTGGACGACGCATTCAGCGTGTTCCGCTGCCATGGCATCATGAACTGCGTGAACGTCTGTCCGAAAGGCTTGAACCCGACCAAGGCGATTGGCCAGATCAAGTCGATGTTGCTCAATCGGGCTGTTTAGTATCAGGGCCGGCCCCGCGCTGGCCCGACTTCTGGATAGCCATCCCACCCGTGGCAGGATGGCTATTTGACCCCTACAAGCTGCGCAGCAGTAACAAGAAGTACAAGGGATAGAAATGCATAACGGCGTGATGAAGGCCTGGTTGGAGTCATCTCACCTGGCTGGTGCGAATGCAAGCTATATAGAGGATTTGTACGAATCCTTCCTGGAAAATCCTGACTCCGTGTCCGACGAGTGGCGCAGCCTGTTTAGCGAGCTGCCCCAGGTCAATGGCCATGCGGTTGAACAACCCCACTCCCAGGTCCGCGATTATTTCCGTCGTCTGGCCAAGGATCCCTCTCGCTACAGTGCCCCCGTCTCCGATCCGCAAGTGGATGCCAAGCAGGTGCGGGTATTGCAGCTGATCAACGCCTTCCGTTTCCGTGGTCACCAGAATGCCAATCTGGACCCGCTGGGTCTGTGGCAGCGTGAAACCGTTGCCGAACTGGATCCTGCGTTCCACAACCTGCAGGGCGCAGACATGGAGGCCACCTTCAATGTGGGCTCCTACGCCATCGGTCGCGAGACCATGGTGCTCTCCGATCTCTACGCCTCGCTGAAAAAGACCTACTGCAGCTCCATAGGTGCCGACTACATGCACCTCACCTCCACGGAAGAGAAGCGCTGGCTGCAACAGCGTCTCGAATCCATTGAAGGGAAGGGGAGCTACACCCTCGAAGAGAAGACCCGTTTCCTCGAGAGCCTGACCGCTGCCGAAGGGCTGGAGAAATATCTGGGCGCCAAGTTCCCGGGGGCCAAGCGCTTCTCGCTGGAAGGTGGCGACGCCATGATCCCCATGCTCAAGGAGCTGATCCGTCGTGCCGGTGAGCAGGGCTGCAAAGAGGCCGTTATCGGCATGGCCCACCGCGGCCGCCTCAACGTGCTGATCAACGTGTTGGGCAAACGGGCGCAGGACCTGTTCGACGAGTTTGCCGGCAAGCATGGCGAATCCTGGGGCACGGGGGATGTGAAGTACCACATGGGCTTCTCCTCCGACTTCGCCACCCCGGGTGGCAACGTCCACCTGGCGCTGGCGTTCAACCCCTCTCACCTCGAGATCGTCAACCCTGTGGTCATCGGCTCGGTCCGTGCCCGGATGGATCGTCGTGGTGACAAGGATGGCTCCAGCGTGCTGCCCATCACCATTCACGGTGACTCGGCCATGTCCGGTCAGGGCGTGGTGGCCGAGACCTTCAACATGTCCCAGACCCGTGCCTATGGCGTGGGTGGGACGGTGCGCATCGTCATCAACAACCAGGTGGGTTTCACCACCTCTTACCATCGTGATCTGCGCTCCACCGAATATTGCACCGACATCGCCAAGGCGGTTCAGGCGCCGGTGCTGCACGTCAACGGGGATGATCCGGAAGCCGTGGTGCTGGTGACCCAGATTGCGCTGGATTACCGCAACACCTTCAAACGCGACGTGGTGATCGAGCTGGTCTGCTACCGTCGTCACGGTCACAACGAAGCGGACGAGCCGAGCGCGACCCAGCCGCTGATGTACCAGAAGATCAAACAGCACCCGACTCCGCGCAAGATCTACGCCGATCAGCTGGTGGCCGAGGGGAGCCTCGCTCAGGAGCGGGCGACCGAACTGGTCAACGAGTATCGCGAAGCGCTGGATCGCGGCGAGCGGGTGAGCAAGGAGTGGCGGCCGATGGAGCTGCACTCCGTCGACTGGACCCCTTATCTCGGCCACGACTGGAACATGGCCTATGAGAGTGCCGTGCCGATGGATCACCTCAAGAGCCTCGGCGAGCGGGTGAGCCAGTATCCGGCCACCCATGTGCTGCAGCGTCAGGTCGAGAAGATTTACGAAGACCGCCGTCTGATGGCCGCGGGCGAGAAGCTGGTGGATTGGGGCTTTGCCGAGACCCTGGCCTACGCCACTTTGGTGGACAAGGGTTCCCGCATCCGCTTTACCGGTGAAGACTCCGGCCGTGGCACCTTCTTCCACCGCCACGCCGTGCTGCACAGCCAGACCGATGCCAGCACCTACACCCCGCTGTGCAACCTGCACGACGAGCAAGGCCCGTTCGAGGTGTATGACTCTGTGCTGACCGAGAACGCGGTACTGGCCTTTGAATATGGTTACGCCAGCGCCGAGCCGGCTGGCCTCACCATCTGGGAAGCCCAGTTCGGCGACTTCGCCAACTGTGCCCAGGTAGTGGTGGATCAGTTCCTCTCCTCCGGTGAGCAGAAGTGGGGCCGGATGTGCGGCCTGACCATGTTGCTGCCGCACGGTTACGAGGGGCAGGGCCCGGAGCACTCCTCCGCTCGTCTGGAGCGTTATCTGCAGATGTGTGCCCAGCACAACATGCAGGTGTGCGTGCCCTCTACCCCGGCGCAGGTGTTCCATATGCTGCGTCGTCAGGTAGTGCGCCCGATGCGCCGTCCGCTGATCGTCATGACGCCCAAATCCCTGCTGCGCCACCCGCTGGCGGTGAGCAAGCTCGAAGAGCTGGCTGACGGCACCTTCCAGAACGCCATCGGCGAGATCGATGCGCTGGATCCGAAAGCGGTCAAGCGCGTGGTCTTCTGCTCCGGCAAGGTCTACTACGACCTGCTCGATGCCCGTCGCAAGGCCGAGCAGCAAGATGTGGCACTGGTGCGAATTGAGCAGCTCTACCCCTTCCCGGAAGAGGAAGTGCGCGCCATTCTGGCCGATTACAGCCATGTCACCGACTTTGTCTGGTGTCAGGAAGAGCCGCAGAACCAGGGCGCCTGGTACTGCACCCGTCACCACTACGATGGCGTGCTGCCAGCCGGAGCCACCCTGCGTTATGCCGGTCGCCCCGCGTCAGCCTCACCGGCCGTCGGTTACATGTCTGTCCACGCCAAGCAGCAAAAAGCCTTGGTGGAAGATGCCCTTACCCTGTAAAGCCTCTGGCATAGAAGTAAAAAGGAACTGATTGGATGACTATCGAAATCAAGGTACCGGATCTGCCGGAATCAGTGGCCGATGCCACTATCGCCACCTGGCACAAAAAACCGGGCGATCTGGTCGCCCGTGACGAAGTGCTGGTCGACATCGAGACCGACAAGGTGGTGCTGGAAGTGCCGGCACCGCAAGCCGGTGTGCTGGGGGATATTCTGCAAGGGGAAGGGGCGACTGTGTTGTCCCGTCAACTGATTGCCATCCTCACCGCCGCTCCGGTGGCCGGTGAAGAGACCAAAGAGAAACCCGCTGAAGCGGTTGCCGATGATGGTGCCGATGGCTTGAGCCCCTCGGTGCGCCGCCTGATTGGTGAGCACGATATCGACGTGACCAAGTTGACCGGTACCGGCAAGGGCGGTCGTATCACCAAGGATGATGTGGAAGCCTTCATCAAGGCCAAGAGCCAGCCTGCGGTAGTCGCACCGGTCGCAACTGCAGCCCCGGCAGCCAAGGTTGCCCCGCTGGGTGGTCGTACTGACAAGCGGGTACCGATGACCCGTCTGCGCAAGCGCATTGCCGAGCGTCTGCTGGAAGCGAAAAATACCACCGCCATGCTGACCACCTTCAACGAGGTCAACATGAAGCCCATCATGGATCTGCGCAAGCAGTACGGCGAGATCTTCGAGAAGAAGCACGGCATCAAGCTCGGCTTTATGTCCTTCTACGTGAAGGCGGTGGTGGAGTCCCTCAAGCGCTATCCGGAAGTGAACGCGGCGCTCGATGGTGATGACGTGGTTTACCACAACTACTTCGACGTCAGTATCGCCGTCTCTACCCCCCGTGGTCTGGTGACGCCGGTGCTGCGCGACTGCGACAACATGAGCCTGGCGGACATTGAGAAGGCCATCAAGGATCTGGCGGGCAAGGGCCGTGACGGCAAGCTGACCGTGGATGAACTGACTGGCGGCAACTTCACCATCACCAACGGTGGCGTGTTCGGCTCTCTGATGTCCACCCCTATCATCAACCCGCCCCAGAGCGCCATTCTGGGCATGCACAAGATCCAGGATCGCCCGATGGCCGTTGACGGCAAGGTCGAGATCCTGCCGATGATGTATCTGGCGCTCTCCTACGATCACCGTCTCATCGACGGACGCGAATCGGTAGGCTTCCTGGTCTCCGTCAAGGAGCTGCTGGAAGACCCGACCCGTCTGTTGCTGGACGTCTAAGCCTGTAGCACGCAGGCAAGGGGTTTGCGCCCCGAGCCAGTGTGTTGCCGGGCGTTTAAGCACTGTAATACCCGAGCGATTGAAAGATAACGAGGGGCCGCCCAGGCCCCCATTCACAGGGGATTGAGAAACACCAGCCCCGGACGGAAATACCTACAACACGGATAGAGCATCTATGAATCTGCATGAATATCAGGCAAAACAGCTGTTTGCCGAGTATGGCCTGCCGGTCTCCGAAGGTTATGCCTGCGCTACCCCACAAGAAGCGGCCGAAGCGGCTGACAAGATTGGCGGCAATATCTGGGTCGTCAAATGCCAGGTACACGCCGGTGGTCGCGGTAAAGCGGGCGGCGTGAAAGTGGCCAAGAGCAAGGATGAGATCCGTGCCTTTGCCCAGAACTGGCTTGGCAAAAATCTGGTCACCTACCAGACCGACGCCAACGGCCAGCCGGTCACCAAGATCCTGGTTGAATCTTGCACCGACATCGCCAAAGAGCTCTACCTGGGCGCCGTGGTTGACCGTGGCTCACGTCGCGTGGTCTTCATGGCATCTACCGAAGGTGGCGTGGACATCGAGAAGATTGCCCACGAAACCCCCCATCTGATCCACAAGGCGGCCATCGATCCGCTGGTGGGTCCGCAGGCCTATCAGGCCCGCGAACTGGCCTTCAAACTGGGTCTGGTCGGCGATCAGATCAAACAGTTCACCAAGATCTTCTTAGGCTTGGGCCAGATGTTCCTTGATTGCGATTTCGCGCTGCTGGAGATCAACCCGCTGGTGATCACCAAGCAGGGCAACCTGCACTGCCTCGATGGCAAGATCAACATCGACGCCAACGCCCTCTATCGTCAGCCCAAGCTGCGCGAAATGCACGACCCGTCACAGGATGACCCCCGCGAAGCACACGCCGCCCAGTGGGAGCTCAACTATGTGGCCCTCGATGGCAACATCGGCTGCATGGTCAACGGCGCCGGTCTGGCCATGGGTACCATGGATATCGTCAACCTGCACGGCGGCAAACCGGCCAACTTCCTTGACGTCGGCGGTGGCGCCACCAAGGAGCGCGTGACCGAGGCGTTCAAGATCATCCTCTCCGACAACAACGTCAAAGCGGTGCTGGTCAACATCTTCGGCGGCATCGTGCGCTGCGACATGATCGCAGAAGGCATCATTGGTGCGGTCAAGGAAGTGGGGGTCAAGGTGCCCGTCGTGGTCCGTCTGGAAGGCAACAACGCCGAGCTGGGTGGTATCAAGCTGGCCGAGAGCGGCCTCAACATCATTGCGGCCAAGAGTCTGACCGATGCCGCGCAGCAAGTCGTCAAAGCAGCGGAGGCCAACTGATGAGCGTACTGATCAACAAGGACACCCGAGTCATCTGCCAGGGCTTTACTGGCGGTCAGGGGACTTTCCACTCCGAGCAAGCGCTCTCCTACGGCACCCAGCTGGTGGGCGGCGTCTCTCCGGGCAAGGGCGGCACCACCCATCTGGGCCTGCCGGTGTTCAACACCGTCCGTGACGCGGTCGACGCGACCGGCGCCACCGCCTCCGTCATCTATGTGCCAGCACCGTTCTGCAAGGACGCGATCCTGGAAGCGATCGACGCGGGCATCAAGCTGATTGTCACCATCACCGAAGGCATCCCGACGCTGGATATGCTGGATGTGAAAGTGAAGCTGCAAGAGACCGGCGTGCGGATGATCGGCCCCAACTGCCCGGGTGTGATCACGCCGGGTGAGTGCAAGATCGGCATCATGCCGGGCCACATTCACAAGCCGGGCAAGGTGGGCATCGTCTCCCGCTCCGGTACCCTGACCTACGAAGCGGTCAAGCAGACCACTGACGAGGGCTTTGGCCAGTCCACCTGCGTCGGTATCGGTGGCGACCCCATCCCGGGCTCCAACTTTATCGACATTCTGGAGATGTTCCAGAACGACCCGCAGACCGAAGCGATCGTGATGATCGGCGAGATCGGCGGTAACGCCGAGGAAGACGCGGCCGCCTATATCAAGGCCCACGTCACCAAGCCGGTGGTCTCCTATATCGCGGGGGTCACTGCGCCTCCCGGCAAGCGGATGGGCCACGCTGGCGCCATCATCTCCGGTGGCAAGGGTACCGCCGCCGAGAAGTTTGCCGCGCTGGAAGATGCTGGCGTGAAAACCGTCCGGTCGCTTGCCGATATCGGCAAGGCCCTGCGCGAAGTCACCGGCTGGTAATTCCTTTAGCCCGTTATCTCTAATAAAAATGCCGCCCGATGGGTGGCATTTTTATTGGCATGGTTTATTTATGATTTCATGAAAACCCACGTATGCCTTGTTGATTGGCATTGAAATAAAGATCAATATATAGCAATGATTTTTTCCGCTAGCATTGAAAAAGATAAAAGCAATAAATATGGAAACCATATAAGCCATCTTTTTAATGTGAGTAATTTAAGCAAGTCATTTAAACTAGGTGTTGATATGTTTGTCGAGATACCACTGGAAGGTAAAGATAACCTATCGCCAACTAAATAGCTGTTCCGAATAGTAGATCACTGGAGGAAGGGAACTCAGTCCAGTTTGTGCGATCTCATTAGTCGCCA